>DAIEPN010000129.1 GCA_027348355.1 Chlamydiota bacterium
AAGCTCAAGAGAAAATGATAGGTTTTGAAGAAATGAATTCAACTAAACTTGAACTCACAGACATACCCCAATAGCAAATAAGGTAATTAAACGTGAGAAACGGTTGCTATGTCAGTTTATGTATGGTTTAGTACAAATTAGTTAGAAAAAACTTTTCAGATATGTTCGCTACAAGGAGTTGCGTTATGATTGAAAAAATTATTTTCTATCTCTTATTGCTCGATAGCATCGGGTGTAATTTAGTCGTGTGGTTTGGGAATAAGTGGTATACAAAACACTTTCGATGGCTTTCTCGATTTTTTCCTCCTGCTAAAGGATGGTCATTATATTATATATTGTTGGTTCTATGGATAGGGACGTTAGTGTACCGTGTACACTAAGAGACATCAACTGGCAGCATGTCAAACCTTCTAAAAAGGAAAAAGACTCGGTTTTTGGGTCTTGTTTTAGAGTGGAGGGACGTGCTGGGAACCGAAGCTAAAACTTGAGTTCGTTGATTCCTATTCAAAAAGGAAAATCAATACCTAATGAAAACAGATGATTGTAAGTCCCGTCGAAGCTAATGGACCAATCGGACGTGGCAACATGGCCAGGATACTCTGTATGACCGAATGTATAATCATTGGCTGCAATGAATAAAAATCGATATTCTCCGAATATACGCATGTGTTTGAAAATACTGTAACGCAGTCCGCCTTTGATTTGAGATGCAAAGCTCCAGCCAAAGGAATCGAGGTTGGTATTGAAGTGATTAATCCCGGGCTCAGGAAATTCTGTCTGTGTCGCAACTGCATGATTGATCGACGTAATGGCAGCTCCCATTCCTACACTAACATAAGGGGTAAGATATGGATTCGTAAACGCCAAGGTGAAATCGGCTATAATGACTCCGGTACGCATCGGGAAAGTATTAATAAATTCATGAAAATCTAACCTTTCTGTAGGATTCACGAGATGTGCTTTTATAGTTTCAGCAAAGTAATATCCTTCAAGTTCAATTCCAGGAGTTACGTGCCAATCTTTATTGTTCTTGCTCAACCATTCATAACCAAAGTGTATACCGCCAAACCCAAATCCTTTGCTATTGGTATCACCATCGGAGTCAACGACAAGAGGCCCCCCTTGTCGGGATAAATAGAAGGCAATTCCTTTTTGCGCGATATCAAAACTATTAAACCCCCAGCCGCCAAAACCACCAAAATAAAATCCCGATAGATTTGATTCATATGGTTCATTTTTGGAATTTTTTGTAGAGGATTGAGATGAATTTTGATTCTCGCGAGCTTCTGCAATCGAAACATTTGTCAATAGTAAAGAAAGGATGCTGACAAAAAAAGGAAACGCTAAAAGGCGATGTGGAGAAAGGCTATGATTTTGCTTTACAATAGATCGGATTTTCGTTGTTGATTTACGAACGTTCATTTTATCTAGGTCCATTGCACAATTCTCCTTCTATTTAGGTTTATACTCAATGCGAATCAAAATTTGGCTTTCAGGGTGTGTATGCAATTTTATTTAACCAAGCAACCTGATTTAATGCAGCAAGAAAAATAAAAATAAATATTGTCATCAGGAAAACATCTGTTGCGTGTAAAATGGGATATGTTTCTCGATGAACTAATAAATAGATAGGGATAGGCTTATTTCTAGATGAAGTAAACCAATCGAATTGGGAGAGTATGAGCTTTGGCAGGGACTGGATAATTAATTAAGAGAAAAAAGTCGTCTTTTAAGCCGACTTTTAGAATTGGAGGTGGAGGGAATCGAACCCTCGTCCTTAGCAAATTTCCCATCAACGACTACATGCTTAGCACCTTTGTTTATTGAAAAGATGTTCCTGCTGAAAGGTGCCACACTAGAGAACAGCTTTCTTCTTTCGATCTCGAACTCCCCGTATAAGAAGTAAAACAGAGGTTCACACCAGGGTCGATGACGATAGTTCTAACACTCCTGGTCAGGTGTTAGGCTATCGGGTCACTTAAAACTGTTAGGTCTTAAGCAGCCTGCGCGTACTCCATAGAGTCGTCTGCATTTATGTTTTTATCGGATGATTAAGGAGGCCAACCGACATCCTCCGCATGCCATCAAGGGTACGTTTCAAAGTCGAAACCTTTACACCCCCATATGCATGATAGCAAAAATGGATTTATTTGTATCCGATAAAGATAAAAAGCAAGCTCTTATAGCTTAATAGGATAGTTTAGAGATCTTCCAGCATCTATGGATCTTGGGGTCATGGAAATCAATGGGGAGCGTTTTCTTGGAAATTTCTATCAGGCAAATAGAAGGAAAAAGAGCAGGGTCGAAAACAAACCTGCGGGAGTTGGTACTGAAATAGATCACTCCATGAGAGGATAAAAGCTCTAACGCTTTTGAGATCAAAAAGACATAATCCACTTGTACATCAAAGAGGCCTTCCATTTTTTTCGAACGCGATATGGTAGGTGGATCAATCACGATAATATCGTATTTTTCGCCTGAGAGAATTTCTTCATCTAGAAACTTGACACAATCAGCACGAACAATGGGATTGTTCTTGAGAGGGAGCGAATTGAGTATAAAGTTATGCTTTCCCCATTCAGTATATGTGTTGGACATGTCTACACTTTTCGTAAAGATAGCGCCTGATGCCGCTGCATGCACACTGAATGAGCATGTGTAGGCGAAAAGATTAAGAATCCTTTTGCCTTTGGAAAGGGAGGCTACAATTTTACGTGTTTCTCTGTGATCGAGGAAAAGCCCTGTATCTAGATAGTCAGATAAGTTAACACTGAATTTTACACCATACTCTAAAACAGTGAAAAATTTTTTAGATTCACCTAATTTTTCATATTGCCTGGTTTCCTTTCGTCTCGCTCTTGTGCGCCAGTAGATGTCATCAGGTAGTGCTCCAAAAAGAGTATTTAGGATTCTTGCGATTTCATTTATAAGGTCTTGTGGCGCTTCATCCTCTTCTTTGGAAGGGGAGAAGTACTGCACGCAAAACCGTCCAGCATAAAAATCGATGGCTAGGGGATAGTGGTTGATCTGACGATCATAGATTCTAAAGCAGTTGGTAGAGGTCCGTTTTGCCCATTTTCGGACATGACGGTAGTTGTTTCGAATGCAGTTTGTTAAAGGAGAGCTCTTATCTTCCCCGTCAGCAATACTAGGAAGAAAGATGTTACTTTCATTCATCGGTATCCGCTTCTTGAGAAGTGATTTCTACATTAATGTAAGGGGTTCCGTCTTCGACACTACAAGTGATTTTACAGTTTGGAATTCGTTTTGGAAGAAGTTGTAACATGACTGAATTAAGTGCCTGATTCAGATTTCCCTGAGTAATTAAACGCTTTCTATTAATATGAACAAAACTGAGAGGGAAATCCTTTTGAAGACCAAAGCGACAATCGTCTAAAATTAGGACACTATCAAAGGGGGTTTTCCGTTTTTGTAACCACCTACTGATTTGCAGTTCTCTTGGAAATTTATTTTGTGGGGTTTTTGCAATAATCAGTTTTGCAAATCCTGTATCTTTAAATATTACTTTCTGTAGTTGGTGTCTCGTACCAGACCTTCTCCATTCTGACGAAATGACAATACGCACAAGAGCAAATTCTTGAATTCTTGCAATTAGACCTTGAAGTTTTGCTAGGGACTCGGAATTAAGAAAATGACTCCTAGCTTGTGCCGATTCAAAATGGGAATATTTGGATTTATTCCCAAATAGCTCTACAGCTTTTGTGTTTATATCCGTTTTTAAATCGTCTGGATAGGGGAAGTGAATTAGAACTCCATCTACATCTAAGAAAAGAGCGCAAGTATATCTGTTAGCAGGTTCCATATAATGACATTATAATATTGTTTTTTATTAATTATGGAAAATTTTAACAAATTATTCGCGTTATTTCCAATAATTAAAATTAGAAAATTTTATAAGAAGGAGCCCTTTTTTGAAAAGGGCGGGTAGATTGATTTCAAGTATGGGCTAGTATGACCTGATGCAATTGTTAAAATTTTTTTACTAGAATTCGGTTTTTTAAGCAGGGGAAATTCATGGAATTAAAGAATTCATTTCAGGTAAGATATGTGAAAAAAACACTAGCTTTTGGATTTTCTTATGTTTGCAAAACGTGCTGAAGAGAGCTTCCCTCAAAGAGAAGAAAGGATATTAGGATATTGGCAAGGCCACAAAGTATATCAAAAGTCTATTGATCTTCGAAAGGAATCTCCTTTATTTTCTTTTTATGATGGACCTCCTTTCGCTACAGGCCTTCCTCATTATGGACATTTGCTCGCTGGAACATTGAAAGATGTGGTACCGCGTTATAAAACGATGAAAGGTTTTTACGTGCCGCGTAGATTCGGCTGGGACTGTCATGGTCTTCCTGTAGAAAATGAGATCGAAAAAGCAAAAGAACTATCCGGAGCGCCTTCGATTGAGAAATTCGGTATTGGCAATTTTAATGAAGAGTGTCGCAGCATTGTTCTTCGTTATACGAAAGAATGGGAAAGAACCGTTCATCGTATGGGAAGATGGATGGATTTTAGCGAGACATATCGCACGATGGACAAAAATTTTATGGAGTCGGTGTGGTGGGTCTTTTCTGAATTATATAAAAAAGGCCTAGTCTATGAAGGCTTTAAAGTTATGCCTTTTTCTGCGCAGCTCGGAACCCCTATTTCTAACTTCGAAGCGAATTTGAACTATAAAGAAGTTGATGATCCATCTCTTACAGTCATATTTCCTCTTGTAGGAGATCCAAATACAAAGCTTCTTGCTTGGACGACAACGCCTTGGACTCTTCCTTCTAACTTAGCTGTGATCGTAGGTACAAATCTTGAATATGTAAAAATCAAAGAACGCAAGAGCGGAATTTGTTATATTTTAGCGCAGAAGAGACTCTCTCATTATTTTAAAAATCCAGAAGAGTACGAAGTTGTAGATACTTTCTTAGGAAAAGATCTTAAGGGTAAAATGTATGATCCCCTTTTTTCCTATTTTACAAGAAAGAAGCAACTTAATGGTTTCCGTGTGCTTGTAGATGACTTTGTTGAAGCGGAAGAAGGAACTGGGATTGTTCACGCAGCCCCAGCCTTTGGAGAAACCGACTTCTTTGTATGTACAAGAGAAGGAATTGAGTTGGTTTGCCCTATTGATCAAAATGGAAGATTTACAAAAGAAGTTCCCGATTACGAGGGGATGTTTGTAAAGGACGCCGATAAAGAGATCATTAAAAGACTTAAGCAAGAAGGAAGAGTTTTCCAACACACGCAAATTAGACACAGATATCCATTTTGTTGGAGATCTGATACGCCGCTCATCTACAAAGCGGTGCGTACCTGGTTTGTCGCTGTTGAAAAAATTAAAGATCAGATGCTCGCTGTTAACCAAACCATCCATTGGGTTCCTGAAAATATCAAAGAAGGTCGCTTTGGTAAATGGCTTGAGAATGCAAGAGATTGGGCGATTTCTAGAAATCGCTATTGGGGAACACCTATCCCAATTTGGCGTAGTGAAACTGGAGAGTGCAAAGTCATTGCAAGCGTAGAAGAACTGGAGAAAAAGTCAGGCTCAAAAGTAGAAGATCTGCATCGCCATTATGTAGATAAGCTTACCTTTACGGAAAATGGTCAGATTTTTCAGAGAATTCCAGAAGTTTTTGATTGCTGGTTTGAATCAGGGTCGATGCCTTATGCACAAAATCATTTTCCGTTTGAGAACGAAGAAGAGACAATGAGGGCATTTCCTGCAGATTTTATTGCAGAGGGCTTAGATCAGACAAGGGGATGGTTTTATACACTCACAGTTTTGGCGGTTGCACTCTATCAAAAACCTGCTTTTAAAAATGTTATCGTCAACGGGATTATCTTAGCGGAAGATGGCGCAAAAATGTCAAAGCGTCTTAAAAACTATCCAGAGCCAGAAATTGTGATCAACCAATACGGCGCTGATGCAGTCCGCCTATACTTTTTACATAGTCCAGTTGTTGCAGCAGATGATTTGAAATTTTCTGAGAAGGGGGTTGAGCTTGTCATGCGCCAAGCTTTGATTCCACTCTGGAACTCGTATCTATTTTTAGCGACCTATGCAGAAATTTATGAGTGGAAGCCAAAAGGGGAGGTTCTTAATCCAAAAGCTGATGTAGATCGTTGGATCCTATCTGTTCTGCAGAAACTTATCCTAGATGTCAATAGAGAAATGGATGCATATCAGCTGAGCTCAGCTGTAGATCCTTTCGTTGGTTTTATCGATCAGTTAACGAATTGGTATATCCGAAGAAACCGTTCTAGGTTTTGGTCAGATGAGGATACGCAAGAGAGACGAGAAGCGTTTCAAGTTCTCTATCATGTTCTTCTCACCCTTTCACAGGTGGCAGCGCCTTTCATTCCTTTTATCAGCGAAGCAATTTATCAAGAGCTTAGAGAGGAAAAGATGCCGGAATCTGTGCATCTTTGTAACTTTCCCACATACAATCCTACAATGCGGGATGAAGTTTTAGAGCATGAAATGCAAAGCGTACAAACTGTGGTCAGCGCAGGCCATGGTCTTCGTAAAGAGCATAAATTAAAGGTGAGACAGCCGCTAGCTAGGGCTCATATCGTTTCTTCAGATAAAGTAGTCTTAGATGCGCTTAAAAGACAAAAACAGTTAATTGCTGATGAGCTCAACGTCAAAGAGATTGTCTATCATGAAAATGAAGGTGGATTTGTATCGATCATTGTAAAACCGAATTTTCGCGTGCTTGGTAAAAAAGTCGGAAAGCACATGAATGCCGTGCAGCAAAAAATCCAAGATCTTAGTTCCAATTCATTAGAATCTCTTTTGCAAGGACAAAGCGTTCAGCTTGCTGTCGAAGACCAGAATTTTGTCATCACCCCTGAAGATGTGACAATTGAAAGAAAAGCACATAGCGGACTTGTTGCAGCCTCTGTGGATAAAATTACGGTTGCTTTAGACACAGAACTGAGTGAAGCGCTGCTCATGGAAGGACTTGCTAGAGAGCTTGTAAACAAGATCAATACTATGCGTCGCGACGATGGCTACGCTGTTGTTGACCGCATTGATGTAAAGATGCAGACAACGGACAGGGTCAAACAGAGCTACGCTCTTCATAAAGATTATATCTGTAATGAAGTGTTAGCTAAAAAAGTGGATTTTGTAGAATCGCAAGGTACGGAATGGGACCTCAATGGAGAGCCTACAATCATTCACATCTCTTTAGCGAACTAGAAAGGGAGAAAATGGCTTCACAACTATTTTTGGGCCGAAGCTGTATCCCTTTATTGATAAGCCCACCCCTCGAGAAGAGGCTACAAATAAATTCGAAGTCTTAAAAAGTGAAGATGTTTTAAGTCCTTCTCTGCGAAGACTCATTCATTTGAAAAATTGTTTTTTGCTAGAATCCGTATCTCTTAAAGAGAGGGCAATTATGGTAAGCAAGCCAGGTTTATACTTGTTTAAAGCTAAGGGAACTCCATTTTATTAGAGCTTTGAAGGCATTTTCGTAACAGCCATTTCATAGAGATATTGCGTAATCTGTTGGATTTCCGTTTTAGGTCCAATATGTGGAACAGGCGTTCTGCTCATTCTAGCTTCTTCATATTTTGCCAAAGCTAAATGCTCAGGTGTAACTAAATGTCCGAATTTTTCAACAAGCATTCTAACTTCTACGAACCTATGACTTGCAATGGCGGAAGTAAGAAGATCTGGAAGTGGGCCTGGATAACGACCGCCTTGTAGTCTCATATAAATATTCGCTATGTAAGAGAAATGGGAAGGTTCGTTCTTTTTTTATGAACCACCCACCACATTCCAAGTATGATAGCACATACTCCCCACACAATTGTTCTTGGTAGATTTATAAAAGGATAGGGTGGTTGATCAGGAGCTCCAAATCTAGGTCCTGGAGGCCAGAAAATAAAGTCCGGACCGCCACGAAGGTTGCCTTCAGGAACAAATCCGAATACTCTACTGTCAGAGCTCATCGCATGATTGTCACCTAGTGCCAAATAGGACTTTGTAGGAAGTTTGAGACCGAATTGCTTTATAAAGGTTACATCTAGTTCTCCGTTTTCTTTCAGAGGAGGACCATAGTCTTGGAAAGCTTGATATGGATCTTTATAAGTAGAAGCTGTTTGTTTAGTATATTCCCGATCTAAGAAGTTAAGAAGAGTAGGGTCTTCTTTTGTAAAAAGGGGAGCGCCTAAAGCGTAGAGGTCTTTTTCGTAGAAATAGACATATCTAGATGGATATAAAGGTTGATTTTTCCTATAGGGGGAAAATTTTGTATCAAACTCGATCCCCAAGTTGTACAAAGTTTGGATTCTTTTATTATCAAACTCATAAATAGGATGGGTGGGCGGCAATTCTTCAGCGAGTCCCTGCCAGAAAATTTGATAAGCTTTACCATAGTAGAATTCGTATGTGCCATCAGGAACCCCAGGAAGCTTTGGAAGGAAAGCACTGCTTGATGATAAAAGATAAGACGGCATCCCATAGCGCATAGCTACTTCATTTTTTACGATAAACCTAGCTGTATACAAGTTTGAAAATAGTGTTTCTAAATGCTGCTTTTGAAGTGGAATTACAGTTGAATTTATGTTCAGCGCCGGTCGTACTCTTCCAGAATAATCTGATGTGAGGTGCAAAGCTTGCAGACCTGGGTGATGACGAATTTCCATGTAAAGTACTCCTTCTTCCATGGAAGATGTATCACTATCTGTACATTCGTTTACTTCTTCTTTCGTAAGAAGTCTTGCCATCCCAAAATTTTTAAATCCCCAGAGGTCGCTATATTGGCTCAGTTGTGGTGTAAGTGGAGCGAGCGGAAGCATTTCTCCTTCGATCTGATAGGTTGGAGTGCAAAAGAGGCGCGCTACAGGCTCATTCATTTGATACAGGATCGCAACTGGAGAAATCCCGTTTTTCGGAGCTTCTGGAAGAACTATTTTTCCTTCAAACTGAAGGAACGGAATGTGTTCGATCTTTTCTAGTTCCTTTCTTTGTAGCTGAGAGGTGATATCTTCTCCTTCTGCAGAAATTCCATAGATTTTGCCACCATAGAAATAGACTGTATCTCCCGGTTTGGCTATGAGTCTTTTGATGTACTGCTTCTTTCCAGGGAAAATGTAGAAATAGTTGGTATCAACGTCGGAAATGTCCATATTTTCGCCGGTAAATATAGCAATGCCGTTTCTCTGTACTAAATCTGTATCAAAATACATTTGAGAAGTTGTCATTGGCATATTAATGCCAAAAGTGGTCTTAGAAACCATCAGCCTGTCTTGTTATTTGAATGTGGGCCTCATAGAACCAGTTGGAATCTCATAAAACTCGAACCAAACTTGACGAACTAAAAACGCAACGCAAATTGCAAAAGCCAGGGCAAAGACAAATTCGAGAGATTGAGAAAAAAAGTTTTTTTTGAAAAAGGGAGAGGAAATTCTTTCTGCCTGCTTTGCTAAAAGACTCGACTGTTCTTTATTTTTTGCGAGAATTTCTGTCTGCAGCTCGGTAAGAAGATCGTAAATTCTTTGCTTTTCTGTAGCAGGGATTTTATCTTTTTTACGGCGTACACCATGATAAACTTGAAAAAAAATTTTTTTAGATTTTCGAAGAGAATAACTTTTATCCATTACGATTACTTGTATTTGTATTTTGAGCTAGCAAGCAGTGTGAGGGATTGATTCAAAAAATTGCAAGAAGATTTCAAAAGAAGCAACAGGCCTTTGACTGGGTCAAAAATTACATAGTAAAGTCATTTTCGAAAGATTTTATTAGGCGATAGGTGATGTAAAATCGTTTATAATTGTGGTTTTCTAATCTGTTTTACCGGCCAGGCAAAGTTCTCATCCGATTCTACAGAAATCTCAGGATGGCTCGGAACCGTAAGAATCCATTTATAGGTGTGGCCCTTTTCTAGGTGCTTATCTAGTTCTTCCTTTTCCAGGAATAAGTCTATCTTCTCTGGTGAGGAACCTTTTTTAGGGATTACTGCAAAAGAGAC
>DAIEPN010000147.1 GCA_027348355.1 Chlamydiota bacterium
GAGAGTACCATAGATCTTTTGCAACGCCTTGTCTAGTTTGATAGACAGGGGATTTGTTTTGTGAGCTAGTCTTTTTGTCTTCAGCAAGTGCTTGATATACCTTTACATCGTCTGGACCAGGAATGCAAAATCGTACAAACCATAGCGCAAAGGTTATGGAAAGGGTAAGCAAACTGAAAAAAACGAGCTTTTTAGACATAGTTATCTTTTTTTATGTACTACATTGTAAATTTCAACCAGCTCCTGCATTAGCTCTGGAAGTTGTTTAAAGGGGAATACACTATCCTTATCACTTTTTGCTTCTGAGGGGTTTGGATGAGATTCAATAAAAAGACAATTACATCCTGATGCAATAGCAGCTTTTGAAAGTGTTGGGATAAACTCTCTTTGTCCTCCAGAGGCAGATCCTAAGCCACCCGGAAGTTGTACGGAGTGAGAGGCATCAAAACATACAGGATAACCAAACTTTTGCATGATGGGAATTCCACGCATGTCGCTGACTAGGTTATTATAACCGAAAGTCGTTCCCCGATCTGTTAAAATGATGTTATGATTTCCTGCAGAGATAATTTTTTGTACAACATTGTCCATGTCCCAGGGAGCCATGAACTGTCCTTTTTTCACATTGATTACTTTGCCTGTTGCAGCAGCAGCAACGATCAGATCTGTTTGTCTACATAAAAAGGCCGGGATTTGTAAAACATCACAGACTTCTGCCGCAGCCCTAGCTTCTTCAGGAGAGTGTACATCGGTCAGAACAGGGACATCGCACTCATTTCTTACTTTTTCTAAAATGCGAAGACCTTCTTGCATCCCAGGCCCTCGAAAAGAGTTATAAGAAGAGCGGTTTGCTTTGTCATAGCTTGATTTATAGATGAAAGAAACTGGAAAAGAGGAAAATATTTTTTTAAGCTCCATGCCCGTTTGTAGCGCATGAGATTCACTCTCAATCACACAAGGCCCCGATATCACGGTGAGAGGAGATCCTTCTCCAATTAAAAAATTCTTTACTTGCACAGTCCGCTTTTCTTTCATAGTCTTTCCTAACGTATTTTTTTCCAAAATCATACCACAGTATACGGTTTGTTGTGTATGGTTTCATAAGGGTTTACTAAATCTTTCATGCTATAGAGACCGCAGGGTTTTGTATGGAGGAATAAGACCGCTTGTAAAGCTCCAAGTGCAAAGACATCCCTTGAAAAAGCCCTATGGGTAATCTCCAAAACTTCTTCGGAGTTTTGAAATAGTAGCTCATGCTGAGCTAAGACTGTTTCACTTCGATGAGATTCTATGGAATTTGGGCTTTGCCCAAAAGCTTTAGCCAGTTGCAAAGATGTACCGCTGGGGCGATCTTTTTTATGGATATGATGGGTTTCAATCAATTGCATTTTATAATGTTCTTGCAGGAATTTACTAAATAGATGACCAATTTCCTTACATATGGCAATGGCAGGGCTGAAATTGGGAGTGAAGAAAATAGGGATTCTCTCTGCATCTTTTTCTAAACTTTTTTCTATATTGTAAGGATGGCCTGTAACCCCAATCACCAAAGGCTTTTTGTACTGGATTGCAAGCTGGATATGAGTTTCCGTGGCTTCAAAGCTAGAAACGTCGATGAGTATATCACTTTTTTGAATAATATCTTCTGGATTTCCTTCGATACAAATTCCTAGAGGAGGTTGGTTTTCAAAAAGCTCGCATAAATCTTTTCCTCTCCAAGTAGAATCAGGGCTTCCGCAACCTGAAATGGATTGGAAAGAAGAGTTTTTCATGGCATGAAACGCTGTCATTCTACCTAGTTTT
>DAIEPN010000067.1 GCA_027348355.1 Chlamydiota bacterium
ATTACCCTATGGTGAAACTACATGTAAGATGGAGAAAAAACATATGCTTTTAAAATTTGAACCTAGAACTAGAATCCGCATTCTTGTATCGAGTCTTCTTTCTATCGCTATGACATATACTGGTTGTACGTCTGGTGACAATAGCCAAAATAGTGAACGTTTAGCAGCGCAATCCTCAAAAACCCTAACCGAGGTAACTCATGGTGTAACAAACCATTCTATTCCCTTGCTTACAAGTAATCCGATTGCAGAGGCTTCTAGCCTACCTGCAGAAAACAAGGAAGGAACAGGTGAGTGCAGGTGTTCAGCTACTCAAACTTCTAAAGATCCTACCAATAAAGAAATGAGCCGCTGTGAATGTGTAAACAAAAAATCTGGAAACCTTTCTAAAGGTGAGTGCAACTGTACAGCCACTCAGACTTCTAAAGAAATTACCAATAAGGAAATGGCCTGCAGTGAATGTGAGAAGAAACCTGATAAAAAAGGAACTGGAAAACTGGCTGTAGCAGCTCCTTCAAAAAATAGTAAAGACGATGAATGCGGGTGCACACCAGCTCAAATTTCTAAACCATTTACAAGCGTGGCAAAGAAAGCCACTCCCGCTGTTGTTTTCATTAAAGTGGAAAGCAACGGAAACGACCTCGATGATGGGTTTCCAGACGGATCTCCAAATCCCTATGATAATTTTGGAGATGACTTTTTACGTCGATTCTTTGGTGCCCCCCCAAGAGGCCAGCAAAAACCTATGCCTCAGTTAAGCCAAGGCTCTGGATTTCTTGTCTCCTCAGATGGATATATCATGACAAACGCCCATGTAATAGCTGGGTCTGACAAAATCTCTGTAGTTTTACATGACGGACGTGAGATTGATGGAGTCCTTATAGGCTCGGATCCTAATACGGATGTTGCCGTGATTAAAATCGAAGGAAAAGATTATCCCTATGTGGAATTTGGCAATTCTGATGACATGGATATTGGAGAATGGGTAATCGCAATCGGAAGCCCTTTCCAACTACAAGCTTCTTTAACTGTAGGTGTGATCAGTGCAAAAGGAAGACAAAACCTTCGCATCACAGATTTGGAAGATTTTATTCAAACTGATGCAGCGATCAACCCAGGAAATTCAGGTGGACCGCTCCTCAACCTCCATAGCCAAGTGATTGGTATCAATACAGCGATTGTATCAAGATCTGGTGGGTACATGGGTATTGGATTTGCCATTCCAAGTAACATGGCAAAAAATATCATGACTCAGATCATTGATAAAGGTGCTGTGACAAGAGGATTCTTAGGAGTGTCACTCCAGCCTGTGGATAAAGATATTGCCGAAGCCTTCAATTTAGATAAAATCGAAGGGGCTCTCGTATCCGAAGTTGTCAAAGACTCTCCAGCAGATAAAGGTGGACTGAAACAAGGAGATATCATCCTAGAGTATAACAATACACCGATAAAATCCTTAGGTGGCTTTAGAAATGATATTTCTCTGATGGAGCCAGGTTCTACCGTAACTATGAAGGTAAACCGTAAAGGTCAAATCATGACGATCAAAATCCAACTTGGAAAAGCATCCGATGCGAGAAGTGCAAGCGGAATTTCCCAACAAATTGGTTTTGAAGTAAGCAACCTTACACCTGACATAGCGAAACAACTCGGTTATGATGCGAGTGTAAAAGGGGTTGTGATCACAAAAATTAAACCTGGATCCGCTGCAGCACTCGCTGGTATGAGACCTGGGTTTGTGATTAAAGAAATCAATGATCAGCAAATCAACAATATTGAAGAGTTCAACAAAGTTCTCGATGAACTTGGCACGAAAAAGACAATTAAGCTTTTAGTGAAACAAGGAAATGCAGATCGTTATTATTCTATTAAACTAAACTAATCTCAGTAGCACCTCTCAACCTATCTTCTCGGTAGGTTGAGAGGTGCTTTCATTTTATTCACAAAGACACCTAGAACGTATCATTTTAAGGAAATTCCAAGAATCATTGTAAGTTGGCCGTGTATCTTTCAAAATAATAGCATATCTCCGTTGCTGATAACTCAAAAAATCAATTACAATTACCTTCCAACAAATCACTCATTGAAGGATTTTATGAAAAGGTATGTTCTTCTCTCTACTCTGTTAAGCACAGTTATTTTCGCTCAAGATAAGATAAGTCAAATACAGGACTCTCAAAAACAAGACCTCTACCAAAAAGACAAAGAGGTCATTTCAACCCACGGCGAATTCCTGTATTGGAATGTGAGAGAAAATTCTCTGGATTACGGATTAAAAATGAAAGACCAGGAATGGGGTCCTACAAACTTTTTCGCATTAGGAAAATACCAGACAGGTACATTTACTTATTCACCCGGTTTTCGTGTTGCGCTTAGCTATTACAATGCTCCAGAGTATTACGAAGTGTGGGCTCAATACACCTGGCTACATTCCCAAGGAAATAATTCAGCTCATAAACCTTCCAATCCAAACTTATACTTAGATGGAACTTGGCCAACTTCTTCTTCTCCTACGCTTGCAGCACATAGCCACATCAAACTTACCTACAATCTAGCAGATGCATTTTTCACTCGTGTATTCATCCCCAATCCTAAACTAAAACTTCGTCTTTTAGGAGGTTTGACAGTGGCTTGGATGAACCAAGACTGGAGTGTCCAATATTTGAGTGAAAACACCTTTTCAAAGCTCAAAAATAATTGGGATTTTTGGGGTATTGGATTTAGAACAGGTGGTACAGCAGATTGTTTTTTAGGATATGATTTTTATATTACTGCCAAAACAACAGCTGCCGTTCTTCTAGGAAGGTATCACAATCACGGGCTACAAAAAACAAATTTCATCCCACCTTCCGTATATCCCCCTAGTTCATTCAACACGAATATACCCATTCGTAACGCATACTATGAAGATACTAGATGCGTCTACACAATCCAGTTTGTAGTTGGACCTTCATGGCAAAAGAATTTCACATCTTCACGAATAGAGGTTTTTGCAGGATATGAAATCACATCTTGGTTCAATGTACTTGAAGTATTCCGTTCCATACCTGGAGCAAATGATTACTCCCAGCAAACTATAGTAAATAATGGGGCGATGAGCTTAGATGGGCTTACAGCACGTCTTACAATCGACTTTTAATTCATGACTAATAAAAGTTTACGAACTTCTCTCTACATCGATAGATTGAGAGAAGTTCATATTTTAAGACTATAGGTTTACAGCTTTGATTTTGTTTCGACAACTTTATATTCGGTAGAGAAAAAAATTTCCGAGTTTAACCTACCCACGATGGTGTCCAAACAAAAAGAGGGAGCTATCACAAAAATTCGCTTTCCTGGGAAAGAATCTTTAGTTTTACCAAGTTTTTGCAACATTACTTTAATTATAGCCACATTTATTTCTTGAATTTCGGTTACTTTTTGCATACTAGCAATTAATTTCTCATTATCATTCAATATGATCATCTTATTATGATCGCTCATAAAATTACTTTCTAGATCTGGTTTTGTATAATCTAAAGCCTGTCGGACAAGCTTCATCAATTCTTTTATACGCTCGATTCTTGGTAGCTCGGATATATTTTTCACTTGCACACCAATAGCTAATGCTACTTTTTTGGATAATCGTATGCATTCTTTCCAAAGCTGACTATCTTCAAGATATAGATCATCTAAAGAAATGTGATAAAGAGAACGATCTACCCATCCCCTAACTACAAGGTTCTTCGAAGTTAAGTCTATATAGTCATCTACTAAATCAAATAAGTTCGAAGAAAAAGATAAACCTATCTTCAAAAATTCCGTCTCTAAATTTTCTTTATCGTAAAGAGGTTGTAAAACAATATCATTTTCTCGAGAGACCAGCTCAATCAAATCCGTTATATATTTTTTTTGTAAAAGTTCGGATGAACTATCAGATTGCATCACAAAGAACACAGTAGCTTTTCTAAAATCACCGCGCGTGTTTTGAAAGTGAGATCGAAGTAAATGATTCACACGAGAAGTCGTATCATCGGCGCTTGTAGGTGAAGCAACGAGACAGCTGTCCAAAGACCCTATTTCTTCTCCTTTAGATGGATGAGATAACACTAGTTGATTATATCTAGAAATCAAAGATTGAAGATTTGTTTTTACAGACATTTAATAACCTATATTTACATTACTGAAAATAATAAATATTTATCAAAATTAAGTAAACTAGAAACTCAATCTTATTTATATAATAATATTTACATAACAATTTTTAAATTGGATTTAAAATAAATTTTATTAATAAATAAATACAAATAATCTTAATTTAAATTATCAAACAACTGATAATTAAACATTAAATTAAGCTTTAAAAAAGATGATTTGACTAAATTGTTATAAAATGAGTACAATTCCATTTTCTTTACTAAAAATTAGAGAATCCAATGCAAATCCTTCTAGCTGTTTTCATGTTTGCGACCTGGACCACAATGTTCTCTTTTGGGAAGATCGCCTTAGCCATGAGCCCTCCCCTATTCCTAACAGGCTTTAGAATGGCGTTAGCAGGGATCTTACTATTAGGATATCTCCTCATAAGGAAAAGATCTTCTTTCAAGCTGAACCGACAACAGATCATTTCTTTAGTTCTCTTAGGCTTTTTCAGCATTTATCTCACTAACAGTCTAGAATTCTGGGGTTTACAATATCTTTCTGCGGCCAAGACCTGCTTTCTCTATAGTTTGTCCCCTTTCTTTGCTGCCTTTTTCTCTTATTTACATTTCAAAGAAAAACTTAACCTTAAAAAGGCTATAGGCCTCACGATTGGATTTTTTGGAATTATCCCTGTCCTTTTTTACAAGACCGGGACCGAAGAAATCCTCCATGCCTTCAGTATCTTTAGCTGGCCGGAGCTCGCTCTAATCGGAGCCGTCCTTTGCTCTGTATATGGTTGGGTACTTCTAAGACTTGTTGTAAAAAACCAAACTGTCTCTCCTTCTATGGCGAATGGAAGCAGTATGTTAATAGGTGGGATTTTTGCATTTATCCATTCTTTCTTTGTAGAAAACTGGGCTCCAACTCCTGTGGCCGAAGGACAGATGGTCTCCTTTTTACAGATCGTTCTTTTGATGACGGGGATTTCCAACATCC
>DAIEPN010000171.1 GCA_027348355.1 Chlamydiota bacterium
GAATGGCTTAGGTAAATGCCTCAAAGTATCCCGATCAGAAGGCGACACATACTGTAAAAGAGTTTGCCTTTTCTGAGGAGGACACTTATCTAAGAAGCTTTTACATACAATCCAGCGAGGAGTATTCATAATACATTCTACTCTTTACTATTCGAATGATTTACTTCATTGTGTATAGGTGCTGGATTTCGCAATTCTTTAAGACCGCTTTTTCGTAAGATAGGGTAAAATTTCCAAACAAGCCAACCCGAAAGAAGAGCGAAAAATAAAGTGAGCAAAGACAGACTAAAGAAAAGCAGCTGAAATGTGGCTACCGAAGATTTATCCATCAAAATTGACCAGACGCTGATCATTTGTTTTGGTTTTGCTGAAATAATCTCTTGCGCTTGCTGCATATTAAAATCAGTAAATCGGGATCTATCGGAAACTACAGTGACATCATTTATTTCTAGTCCATTGACAGCTCCTGAGACAAGGAGCTTAATCTTGTTCAGCAGGTGGCTATTGGGATCTTCAAGGATACCTTGATGCTTAACGTATACCGATGCGGTTACTTTTTTTGCAGGCCCAAGACCCGGGACCCCAGTTTCTGGAGGGGGAAAAGAGAGCTCTACGTCTGCATCTAATACGCCATCCATTTTTCGAATTGTGTTTGCAAGTTGTTCTGCAAGACCTGCTTGATAACGGATTGTCTCTTCCCTTTCGGTTGACATAAGGCCTTGCTTGGCAAATAATTCAAGAAGATTTGTTCCCTTTTTTCGAGGAAGTCCGTTAGACGATAAAATGGCCATGGCCTCTGTGGAATTTTCCGGATCGACAGAAATATTAAACATGGCTACGCCTGCTTCTCCACCGACCGCAGCAGAGGCAGCTGGCATTTTTTCGGCATGAATTCCTTTACTAGCTAAAAAGACAACGATTTGATTGGCGTCTCTCTCATCGATATTTGTTACAATCACTTCAGTAGTTCGGCAGCTTGTTAGTAAAAAAATTAGGCACACCAAAAGAAATGAGAAAAGTGAAGGGGAAGTAAAGTGAGGAAAAAGCTTTTTCTTGCTGAGATACATAAAAATCCTCGAACAGTTTAGAAAATATGGGGGTTTAGTCTACGCTAAAACTATATAATTTTTTTTATAGCAGGTTTAGGAGTTTGCGAATATTTTTTTATTTTCATTTCTTCAAGAAACAGGCGTAGCATGGATAAAATCTCTACAAGTAAGGTAGTTTTTTCCTATACGTTATAGAGAAGAGGGAAATTTATCTTTTTGATAAGAGGTCATGTACGCTGTCACAAATTTCTTTTGGAGAAAATTGTAAAAAGCAGAAAGGCAATTGACATTTTTTATAAAGACAAGGGGTGCAAGTGAGCGGTTTATGAAATACTTTCACAAGATTTGTGGAAATGTGATAGGGCCCAAAAGAGAGAGGGTTGCTTGCTGGAAATAGAGCAACTGTTGGGGTTTTCATAGCAAAACCGATATGCATAGGACCTGTATCTCCGACAACAAGGGCTGACATTTTACCAATAAGTGCTGCGAAAGTATGAAGGTTTAAGTTTTCGGTAAGTCCAACAGCACCAGGAACAAGTTTTATAATTTCTTCGACAAGACTTTTTTCTTGTAAAGTACCGGTGATCAGGATCTGACACTTATGGTTTTTTTTGAGGAGCCTAGCGACTTCACTCATCACTTTCGGATCTGCTTGTCTAAACCTTGTACTCGCCCCCGGATGCAGAGCAACGATGGGGGTAGTAAAAGAAAAGCCATGATTTTCTAGCCATGCCTGAGCTTCTTGGTGATGGTGATTCTGAGGGTAAATTTCTAGCTGTGTAGAGGTCGCAGGAGCTCCAAGACATTCTATAATTTTTAAACGTCTTTCTATCTCATGCATTGGTTTTTTTTCTACTGCTGTAGAAAGAAGGGAATCAAGACCTTTTTGCAGTCCCTTTGTTCCTATTATTTCTCGAATTCCTAGCATATAGCAAAAGGGGAGAATTGGTCTTTGAGAAGTGTGGAAAAATAAAGCGGTCGTAAAGAAGCGTTTTCTCATTTGCAAGTAGAGCTTGCAAAGCTGGATCAGTGAAGTTTTTTTGAGTAGGAAGACTTCATCAATATAGGGGTTGTTTTTCAGAACTTGCGATCCAATAGAGCTTGTAAGGACGGAGATTGAGGAATTGGGGAAAGTTTCTTTAAGAGATTTAATAGCCGGCGTTGCCCAAATTGTATCACCTAAGGCAGTTGTGGATACAACTAAAAATTTTTTTATAGCATTTGTTTGTGTAGGCTTTGAAAAAAGATCATACACACTGATAAGTGCCTGAAATAGAAAGTTTTTATAACTCATTTCGTAGGAGTTCTGGTGAAATTTTACTTCATGTTCTATTATATACTGATCTAAGCTTTTTCTACGAGAGTGTATGCATTATTTGTCCAGTACTCCACCTATTCCCTTTTTTCCAGAAATGGAAGTAGCGATTTGTTTATGCGAATGTAAAAATAAAAATTTATTTTTACGTAGGCATCCGCAGAAGCCTTACGGGGGGGAGTGGGCAGCTCCTGGGGGTAAGATCGAAAAAGGAGAGACACCTGGAAAAGCTGTTGTTAGGGAGGTTTTCGAAGAGACGGGGATCGTCATCCCCGAAGAACAACTTATTTCTCATGGGAAGTATTATATAGATACCAAAGAAGTGCAATTTATCATGTACATCTTTCAAGCTAAATTAGAAGAATTTCCAGAAATTGACCTGCGTCTAGAAGAACACATCGAATTTAGGTGGCTTCCTCCTGCAGAAGCTCTTTCGCTTCCATTGATGTTCGGTGCTGATGAATGTCTAGGAAAGGTTTACGAAACAATTAGAAAGTAGCCGTATTTATTCTTGTGAGTAAATGAAGGGAAGAGATAATCTTCTCAAAAATAATTTACTATCAGGTCATTTGATGAATAAAAAAATTTTCACTTTATTTCTATCACTGCTTATTTACTCCACTCTATCAGCAGCTCCAATAGTGGAAAAGCCACGCAATTCATTTACTCATGATAAAGCTAAATATACGATTTCTATTCCAGATGGGTTTTTTGCTGTCGAAGGACGAGATGAAAAGGAGATCTATTTTGTAGATCGAGATTATGAAAGAATCATTCATATAAAAGTCATGCCATTTAAAACTTTCCTGTTTGAATATAATCATGATCTAAATGCAAAGTGCTCCCTCAAGGAAGTGGAGTCTCTGATTAAGAATAAATTTGTCTATAAAACTATTTCTATAAAAGGAGATAAGACTACTTTTTCCAGAGTACTTCGAACGTCAGGCTCGGCAATAAAAAAAATTGAGGAAGTAACTGTACAGAAAATGCCTATGATAAAGGCTTCTTATTCTAAAATCGAATCTTCTGGTATCTCCCCGCTTGCAAAAACATTCGCATTTGATAAATCTGTGACAATTTATTACTTTCTTAACAATGAAGACATCTATGCTTTTCAATTGATGGGTAAAGATTCGGAGATTGAGTGGACATCTGGACAGTTAGCAGAGATGATGGAAACTTTCCATATTAACTAACATTTGAATATACCGTTGTATCGCATCTAGATGTTTCTCCTTATGTTGCATCACGCGTCCAGATGTGTCATAGTTTTTCTGATTAGCAATGTTCCTATTTTCTATCAAATCCCTACATCTCTATTCATGGTTTTCATGGTGTAAGAAATTTATTTAAGACAGCTTTAGAAAAAAGAGTCCGTAGTATATAAAGCAAAAAAACAAAACGGGGGCTCTTCAATGGACACATATTTGGAATATCAAGCAGAGATGCTTGAAAATAAGATCAAGCATTATCTCATTACTACAATGGGAGTGACAATTGATGAAGCCAATGCCGAGGAATTCTATCGAGCTTTTGCTCTCACTCTTCGTGAAGAGATTATGATCAATTGGACTGCGACCGCCCACACTTATAAAAACAGCCGTGTACGAACTCTTTATTATCTTTGCATGGAATATATGCCGGGAAGATTAATGGGCAATAATATTACCAATATCAATGCAAATGCTCTTGTCAAAATTGTCTTGAAGAGAATGAATCGCGATATTGACCATCTGCTTTTCCATGAACCGGATCCTGGAGTGGGAAATGGGGGTCTTGGGCGTTTGGCATCTTGTTTGCTCGATTCGCTCGCAACGCAGCAATATCCGGCGGTAGGCTATGGGTTGCGGTATCAATATGGAATTTTTGACCAAGAGATATGGGATGGGAAACAAGTAGAAAGGCCTGATGTGTGGCTTTTACATGAAAATCCCTGGGAATTCCGTAGAGACCATCATGCTGTTACCGTCCACTATGCGGGAAGAGTTGTTCCTTACGTGAACCAAAAAGGTGTGGAAGTTAATGATGTAACCGATTTTGAAGAGGTCAGAGCAAACGCATATGATATCCCTATTATCGGTTACAAAGAAGGGGTGGATTTTACTGTTGGAACATTGCGCTTATGGACTACTAAGGAATCTCCTAGAAATTTCCAATTACAAAGATATAACGCAGGGCAGCTTGATCAAGCTGCCGAAAACACGTGTTTAACAGATGTTCTTTATCCTAATGACAACCATGAAACAGGAAAAAGGGTCCGGCTTAAGCAAGAGTTTTTACTCTCTTCGGCATCCATCCAAGATATTGTACTGACTCATTTGCACCATTATCCAGATATGTCTTCCTTTGCAGACAAAGTGCGTATTCAAATCAATGATACGCATCCTGCTTTAGCTATCAGTGAACTCATGCGTATATTACTTAAGAATCACCATTATGGGTGGAAGGAAGCTTGGGATATTGTCACAACTTGCTTTAGTTATACAAATCACACAATATTAAAAGAAGCTTTAGAGGAATGGAATCAAAATAGAGTTCAATATCTTCTCCCAGTCCACTATCACATCATTGAAAGGTTGAACACCATCCTCTGCGATTCGATTCGAAAGAAATATCCAGGAAATGAGAGTAAAGTACAATCGATGTCTATGATCGAAGGGGGACAGATTCGCATGGCTCATTTGTCTATATTCGGATCGCACCGAGTCAACGGAGTTGCCGCGTTGCATACCGATATCCTCAAGCATGTGATCTTTAAAGATTTTTATGAAATGTACCCGGAGAAGTTTGTCAACGTAACAAATGGAGTAACGCAAAGAAGATGGCTTCTTTTTGCAAATCCAGGTCTTGCTGGATGGATTTCAAAGAAAATAGGGAGAAGTTGGATTACAGATTTCTTGCATATTCAAAAGCTTGCAGAGTCAGCGGCTGATCCGGCCTCGCAAAGAGAGTTTTTGGAAATTAAAAAGGAAAACAAACGACGACTGATTCATTTTATTGAGGAAAAAAATCCAATAAGAAATAGCTTAGGTCATGTCGTAGGTAAGATGTCCTGCTTAGGAGAAGATTCGCTTTTTGAAGTCCATATCAAGAGAATACACGAATATAAAAGACAGCTTATGAACTTACTCCATGTGATTATGCTTTATCATGAACTCAAGCAGGATTTACACAGTAGAAAAGTTCCTCGCATGGTTCTCTTTGCAGGAAAGGCCGCACCCGGCTATGAAATTGCAAAAAATATTATTCAATCGATCTACTGCGTAGCTCGTAAGATTAATGCAGATCCTCAGGTGAGCTCTCGTCTTAGAGTCATTTTTGTGGAAAATTATAATGTTTCTAGAGCAGAGGTTATCATTCCTGCTGCGGATCTATCTGTACAAATTTCTGCTGCGGGTTGGGAGGCATCAGGAACAGGGAACATGAAACTTGCTATCAACGGAGCCCTTACCATTGGTACCGAAGATGGTTCTACTATAGAAATGAGAGAATCGATTTCAAATCAATGGTGGCCTTTTTCTTTTGGAAAAAAGGCATCTGAAAATGCTGAATTGAAGCAAAAAGGGTCATATAATCCTTGGGATATTTATATGCACAACGAAGGTATTAAAAAAGCTGTGGATTCCCTCAAAGATCATTCTTTTGCGCAGACAGAAGAAGAGCACCATGTACTTACCTCCCTCTTTAGTACACTTCTTGAGAGCTGCAATGGGGAAGCGCCTGACAAATATTTTGTTCTTAATGACTTAGGGAGCTATTACGATACGCAGAAAAAGGTGGAAGAGCTTTATCTTCAGCCCCATCTTTGGGCAGAGTATGCAATTCACAATATTGCTGGAATGGGACAATTTTCTATCGACCAATCTGTACATAACTATGCAAAGCAGTGTTGGGATTTAAAAACTTGTCCTGTTGATCGCACAGAACTTGAAAAAGTTCGTAAGGAATATAGTGAGCATGATAAATGCAGGATCTTGAGCAATGGAGAGGTAGGAAGGTCTGGGTAGGAAACACCTGCTTGCTAGATTGTTAGTAAGCTAAAGACCATTTACTTTCAAGTTGATCATAGATCCC
>DAIEPN010000183.1 GCA_027348355.1 Chlamydiota bacterium
TTCTCTGAAGAAATGAAGAAAAAGCTCTTAGATAAAGGGTTTTCTGAAGAGGAAATACATGATCATATTGAAAAATGGAAAAGCAGAGGGTATCTGAGTGATCATGATTTAGCACTTCGTTTTATTCAAAAATATAAAGCCTCTGGTCATGGCCCAAGCGTCATTCGAAGCAAACTTTTTCTAAAATGCAGAAATCCGGAGCTTTTATCACTCGTTAGTCAGGTACAGTTTGATCAGAAAGAAGAAATTGTCAAGATCATGGCCAAAAGATTTGCAAAGGCTGATCTGAAAGAGGATAAACAAAAAAGAAGGTTTTTTTCCTATCTTCTTAGGAAAGGATTTTCTATGGACTTTATTTTACAAGTTTTTCGAGAAATAGAGTAAAATATGTTCATCTCTCATTTTTGAATGCATTATAGAATTCCTTTCTAAGATTGATGAGTATTTTGAGCTAGTAATAGGTAAATTATTTCCGACATAGGTTGGATGTGTATAGCTTTTGTTGTTTTACCCTTGTCTAAATATCGTAATATCTCTATATTCCGATATATGAATGAGATTAAATGGGAAGAAGCGGCAGAATGTTTGAGGGTCTTGTCCCATCCTCACCGGCTGCAAATTATACATCTGTTGCTAATAAAAGATCACTCAGTTGGAGAGATAGCTGGGGCATGCCGTATTTTACAGAATGTGGCATCTGAGCATTTAATTCTCATGAAAAACAAAGGTTTTATTAAATCTTATAAAGAAGGAAGGAAAGTCTATTACACTATTTTAGATCCGGCTCTTTCTTCAATCATCTCTTGCGTAAAGCAAAGATTTTCATAATCCAATTCGAGGAGAATCATGATAAAATATTTGAAAATGGCAAAGTGGTCCCCCTACCTTGTAGGTTTTTTGATAGGAGTCCTACTTATTTTCCTATTTATAGGTAGATATCAAATTGGTGTTTCTAGCGGTGTCGCGAGAGCGGCTCTTCTTGTGGAAGAATCTGTTTTACCAGCACACTCTATGAATACTCCGTATTTACAAAAACTGCTTTCAGATCACATCATTTTTGATTGGAAAATTCTTTTTATTGTTGGTTTGTTTTTTGGGTCTATGATTTCTTCTAAAATCAGTGGATCGAAAAGTTCAAACAATAGCACAGTTTGGGAAAACAAGTTTGGAAAAGCTAAAGTAAAGCGATATTTTGTGGCTCTAATCGGAGGAGTATTTTTACTTTTTGGAGCTCGGTTAGCTGATGGGTGTACTTCTGGACATGCAATTAGTGGTGGAGCCCAGATGTCTGTCGCTAGTTGGGTTTTTATGATGGCTGTTTTTGCAACAGCAATCCCTGTTTCCTTGTTATTATATAGAAAAAAATAGGTGGCTTTATGGATTTTCAATGGGCAATTAAACCGACTTTGATTTTTGGAGCTTTATTTAGTGGCTTGGTTTTTGGATTTTTATTGCAGAAAGCCACGGTATCGCGTTTTGATACGATTTTAAATCAACTTTTGCTAAGGGATTTCACAGTAATGAAAGTAATCTTAACAGCAATTGTTGTTGGAAGCATTGGAATTTATTCACTAGATGCAATGGGGATAATTCCTACTTTTCATTTATCCAAAACACCTGTTCTTTTCACATTGATAGGAGGGAGTGTATTTGGATTGGGAATGACTTTAACAGGATATTGCCCGGGAACTGCTCTAGCCGCTCTTGCAGAGGGTTCAAAAGATATGGTTTTTGGCATTCTAGGAATGTTTTTAGGTTCCATTCTATTTAATGAATTATCTTCATTTTTATTGCCTTACATGGAACAGAAGGATTTTGCGTTTCAAAAAACTATAGGGGACCTTCTTTTTATTCCGAATTGGGTAGTTGTCGTTTGTTTGTTTTTGGTTTGGGTGGGATTTGTTATTGGAATGAAAGCTTTTAAGAATAAAAAGGAAAATTGTGTTTCGCATTCATGATAAATCATGAGCGAGCGAATTGAGGAATTTGATAAATCACTACTCTTACTGAGTTTTCTCAAGAGATTTGCAATAATTGCTTTTGTTGGCTATAAAGGACTCTTTTTATCGAAGTAGGTTTTTATGCGCATTGGAGTATTAGGGATCAATTACAAGTCATCCGATGTTAGTTTGAGAGAAATTTTTGCAAAAGCATGCCAACGTATATTTACGGGATCAAAATGGGAATTGTTTTCCATAAATCCTGTTTTGCTCTCTACTTGTAATCGTACAGAGATGTACTTTAGTTCTCGAGATTTAGCTGAAACCCATAGCACTCTTTTGCAATTTCTTCGAGAAGAGATCCCTTTTGGTTTTGAAGATCGACTCTATTCTATGTTTGGGGAGGAGTGTTTTAATCACTTGGCGAGGGTAACTTCCGGTCTTGATAGTTCTATCTTGGCTGAGACAGAAATTCAGCAGCAGGTAAAGAAGGCTTATATGGTTGCAAGCTCCTTATTTCTTTTACCTAGCCCCATTCATTTTCTATTTCAAAAGTGTTTGAAAATCGGAAAAGAGGTGCGTTCTGCTTTTTGCACTCTACGTATTGTCCCCACTTTAGAAAATGTTATTTTTCAAGTGTGCGGCTCTCTTTTTCCAGATCTGAGAGAAAAGAAGATTTTATTTGTAGGAAATTCTCAAATCAACAGAAAGATCATTTCCTTTTTTTCAAAAAAAATGATGAAAGATATAACCCTTTGTACAAGATGGCCCACTTCTTCGGAACGTTTTGCAAGAGAGTATTCATTAAAACTTGTAGATCGCAGCATTCTATCTTCTTGGGATCAGTTTAGTATGGTAATTTGCGGATCGTTACAGCAAGACTATCTTCTGCGCGGCGAAGAGTTAGAAAACATAAACATCGAAGAAAATAAAGTACTTTTAGACTTAAGTATTCCAAGAAATGTGGACCCAGCCCTCGCCCGCCATCCCAACATCAACCTCTTAAATATCGATCAGCTTAGTGATCTGCTTGGAAAAAGGCAGGATAAATACCAGCAAGAAGCTCAGGAATCTGAAGAGTTGGTTAGATGGCTTGTTGAAAAACAAATCGCTATTTTCCAAGAAAAAGAGGCTTTTAAAACTCCGCATTTCCAGGAAAACG
Source organism: Chlamydiota bacterium (assembly GCA_027348355.1). GTDB lineage: Bacteria > Chlamydiota > Chlamydiia > Chlamydiales > Rhabdochlamydiaceae > JABEVM01. The sequence goes on from DAIEPN010000183.1 coordinate 3,103, forward strand.
TGGGAATGGTATGACATCTCGAATGTTTTCCATTCCAGTAGCAAAAAGAACGAGTCTTTCAAATCCGCAGCCAAAGCCTGAATGAGGGATTGTTCCATACTTGCGAAGCTCTAGATACCACCAATAATCTTCGGGACGAAGGTTCATGGCGAGTATTTTTTTCTCCAAAACATCAAGACGGTCTTCACGCTGACTTCCTCCGATGATTTCCCCGATTTTAGGAACTAAAATGTCCATAGCTCCAACAGTTTTCCCATCTTCGTTGGCCCTCATGTAGAAGGCTTTGATATGTTCTGGATAATTTGTCAGGATTACAGGTTTTTTAAAATGCTCTTCAGCCAAGTAGCGCTCATGTTCTGACTGGAGGTCAGATCCCCAGTCACAGGGGAATTCAAACGCTTTTTTAGACTTTTGCAATATGTCGATGGCTTCTGTATAAGTAATACGCGCAAATGAGTTATTTACAACATTCTGCAATCTTTCAATGAGTCCTTTTTCAATAAATTGATCAAAAAACTCCATATCTTCAGGACAGTTTGTTAAGACATAGTTTACTACAAATTTAAGGTACTCCTCAGCACAATCCATGTTTCCTAAGAGGTCGGTAAAGGCCATTTCTGGCTCGATCATCCAAAATTCAGATAGATGTCTTGTGGTATGAGAATTTTCTGCGCGGAAAGTAGGCCCAAAGGTATAGATATCAGAGAAGGCGCAAGCATATGTTTCTCCATTGAGCTGGCCCGAAACAGTTAAATACGCGGGTTTAGAAAAGAAGTCCTTGCTGTAGTCGACTTTACCTTCTTGTGTACGTGGGGGTTTATCAATGTCTAATGTGGTTACTAAAAACTGTTGTCCTCCCCCTTCGCAGTCCGATGTAGTGATGATCGGTGTGTTGACGTAGAGAAAGCCTCTTTCTTGAAAAAAGAGGTGTGTCGCAAAACCAAGAGCATTACGAACTCTCATGACAGCACCTTGTGTATTGGTCCTAGGACGAAGGTGCGCGATCGTTCTGAGGAATTCAAATGAGTGTCTTTTCTTTTGTAAGGGATATTCTTCGGCAGGGCAGGTTCCAAAAATTTTTATTTCAGATGCCTTAATTTCCAAAGGTTGCTTGTTTCCTACGCTTTTTACGAGAGTGCCCATAACCGCAACCGAAGCGCCCGTAGAAAGCTTCGCTAATAGTTCTGTATAGGAAGGAATCGTAGATTCGAGAATTACTTGGAAATTATGCAAGGTAGAGCCATCGTTGACTTCTAAAAAAGTGAAACTCTTTTGCTCTCGTACTGTTCGTATCCAACCACAAATCGTGATGGACTCTCCAAGGAATTTTTCTGTGATATCTTTGATTTTTATGCGTTTCATTTTTTCTATCCTAAACTATTGCGTTGCAAATTCTCGTAATAATGCGATCTCTTTGACCCAAAGAGAAGGCCCCTCAGGGGTTTCTAAATATTTGGGGAGTTCTCGTAGTAGTGGGTGTTTCATCATGTATGAGAAACATTCTAGTCCAATTTCCCCTTTTCCTAAAGAGGCATGGCGATCTTTTTTAGAACCAAGCGGTTTTAAAGAATCGTTTACATGTAAAGCATAGAGATGTTTTAAGCCAACAATCTCATCAAATTTCTTTAACGTATCATCCCAAGCATCTTTAGTACGTATGTCATAGCCTGCGGCAAAAATGTGGCAAGTATCGATACAAACTCCAATAGGGATTTTCTTGTGTAGCCTACTTATCAAATAATGCAGGTGTTCAAAACGATGTCCGACGGAAGATCCTTGCCCTGCTGTTGCCTCAATGAGAAGCCTTGTAGTACCTTTTGCAGCAAGCTCTTCCATGGTTTCTAAGCTTGCTATGATCTGGTCTAAACACTGTTCTTCGGAGGATTCGAGAGCTGCTCCAGGATGGAAATTTAAATAACTTATCCCGAGTAGTTGGCAGCGTCTGAGTTCTTCTTTAAAAGCCTTTTGGCTCTTTATTAAAGCATCTTCATTTGGAGAACCTAAATTGATCAGATAGCTATCATGGCTCATGATTTTTGTAATATCTACTTTCTCAAGCGTATCCTGCCATCTTTTTACTTCATCTTGGTCGATTTTTTTCCCTTCCCACCTTTTTTGATTACTTGTAAAAAGCTGGATTGTTGTGGCCCCAATTTCCTGTCCTTCTAGTAAGGCATTATGCACACCGCCAGATGCCGAGGTATGGGCTCCGATCAGTAGTTGGTCCGCTGGGGTATGTTTCGTCATGATAAAAATTTGGATCAGTGATGTAATTTGGATAAATTGTAGGAAAAGAAGAAGATCTTGACAATCGAAATTATGGAAGTAAAGGGCTCATAAATAGAGGGAATAAAAAAGGCAACTCGTGAGAGTTGCCTTTTTGAAAAGAATGAAGAAATGATTGTCTTAGCTTGTGTGAGCCAAGAATTCGCAAATCAAAGGTACGTTAATCGGAATAGGGAGAGGGATTTGATCCATCTCAGGTGCCGATATAATTTGACCAGAGAATTTCGCTGTATCTAGTGATACGTAAGGAGGGAGTTCTCTAGAAGTATTTCCTTGTGCTAGTTTGATTGCTTCTAAGTTTTGTGATTTTGCCTTAATAGAAATCGTCATACCCGGTTTTACATTAAAAGAACGAATATCAACTTTTTTCCCGTTCACAAGCACATGGCCGTGAGAGACGAGCTGCTGAGCTGCAAAAATTGTACTAGCAAATTTTAAGCGATATACGACGTTGTCTAAACGGCATTCTAGTTTTCTTAAGAAGACAGTAGGGGTCTGTTCTGGAGAAGCGTTCGCTTCTTGGTAGTAGCGCACGAGCTGTTTTCTTGTGAGCATGCCATAAACTGCTTTCAACTTTTGTTGTTCATCGAGCTGAAGGCCATAGTCTGACTTCTTCTTGCGTTTTGCACCGTGCATTCCAGCTGGATTGGGTTTATGGAGTAGAGGATTGCGAGCTCGTCCAAAAATATTTGCTCCGAAGCGTCGAGCAATCCGATTTTTAGGGCCTGTATAACGAACCATTATTTTACCTAGTTTATCAATAGTGTTCTATAAATCTATTTGAGAGACTCACATAGTAAGCCAAGCCTCTGTTTTTTCACAAGAAGGAATTTTACATGTAAGTCTTTTCCTTGCAGGAGATTTAGAAAATAGGGTATAACTCTAGGGAATTTTTGGGAATAATTATAAAAATTGTATGGAATCTGAAAAAAAATATTTTGTTTTAGCATATTACCACTTCACTTCTATAGAAGACCCTAAACAAGAGGTGAAGAAGCATCAAATTTTTTTTGAAAATCGTGATGTGACTTGTCGTATTTACCTTTCTAAAGAGGGGATTAATGGGCAGATGAGTGCATTTTTTGAAGATGCCAACGATTATATGAACTGGCTGCGAAGCGATCCAAGATTTGCAGATGTTGTTTTTAAAATTCATTTTTACCATGAACAAGTATTTCCTCGTATTACCGTCAAAGTGAGAGAGCAGCTTGTGGCCTTAGATGCTGAAGTGGATATGGCTTATACAGGAGAGCATGTTTCTCCTCAAAGGTGGAAGGAAATGCTCGAAGAGCGTGATCAAAACACCCTTCTTTTAGATGTACGTAATGATTATGAATGGGAAGTGGGTCATTTTGAAGGGTCAACGCTTCCTGAATTGAACACATTTCGAGAATTCCCAAGTTATGCAAAAAACCTTAAAAACACACATGATCCTAAAAAGACAAAGGTTATGATGTGCTGTACAGGAGGAATTCGCTGCGAGCTTTATTCAGCTCTGCTCAAGAAAGAAGGATTTGAGAATGTTTTCCAACTTGATGGCGGTATTATAAACTATGGATTGCAAGAAGGCACAAAGCACTGGAAAGGGAAGCTCTTCGTTTTCGATGACCGTCTTACAGTACCCATTAGCGAAAATGAGCCTACTGAACTGATTAGCCATTGTACTCACTGCGGAATAGAGACAGATCTTTACTATAATTGTGCAAATATGGATTGTAACGAGCTTTTTCTCTCGTGCCCCTCTTGTGCGAAGGAAAAGCAGGGTTGTTGTTGCGTAAGTTGTATAGAGGCTCCTCGAGTAAGAAAATTCCAAGAATCTACAAGGCCTAAGCCTTTTCGTAGGCTGTCTGAATGTAAGGAAAATTCTTAAATAAAACACTGTTCAGCAATTCAATTTAATATTTAATATTATTTTTTTATTATTAATATCTATGATTTGTTAAAATATATGTTTATAATTGACTTATAACTATTTATAATTTAAAATTATTGTTTATTTTTAAAATTATATAATTATGAGTTCCGGTCTTAATTTACAAGTTTTGCATGAGGGCGTTGTAGGCCCGTTGCCAAATCTCGAATCTACACCTCGGCTAGAACCTTCTGAACAAATCGAAGTCTTTTCCATTGTATTAGAAAGAGTTGATTTACAGGACGCAAAAACTATTCTCGTAGAGAGAGCTGCTCGCTTTGTGGAGCTTAATGTTTTTCATAGATCCTTGAGTTCCATACCTCTTATTTCATTTTGCCATATCCAAATTGATATTTGGATTAGGAGATATAAAGATTTTTTTGAAGGCGAAGGGGTATCCTTACGTTTACAAAGTCTATCGGCGCTGCAAGCATGGAATAATCAAAATAAATTTGATGATCTAGTCAAAGCTTTAGAACAAATTCAGCAGGTGATTTCGCGGATTTTAGAAGACAGTAAATTAATAAAAGATATTGAAA
>DAIEPN010000190.1 GCA_027348355.1 Chlamydiota bacterium
ATGAGTATAGTTCTCTCAATTTTCAAAAAGCCTCGGAAAAGATAGCTGCAGTAAAAGGGAAGCCTCTCAATTTAGAGCAAAGAAAAAAAGAAACGATTGAACTCGCTGCTTTTTTGCTTGAAGAAGCAAATAGCACACAAACAAGAGAAGAAAAACTACTACAAGCCCAGCTTGCAAGAATGATGGTTGACCCTAAGGGAAAAGCTTTTACCACAAGCATGACTGACCAGTGTTTTCGCAGCAAAAAAAGCTCTCGAATTGCCGACGAATTGGTTAATCTATTGAAACAATTTGGAATTCCTCGTTACCTTTCCTTTTCTAAAAGAATTCAACTATGGATGTTTGTTTATCTAGGAAAAATATTTTCTGCTTTTGTTGTTCCTCTTGTCATTTATGTGCTTCGCAAGGAAACCTCCAATGTAATTTTACCCGGTGAAAAAGGCCCTCTACTTCGTCACATCCATTCTAGAAAAAGGCAAAAAGTCCGATTAAATCTCAATCATTTGGGAGAAGCAATTTTAGGAGAAAAAGAAGCGGAGTCTAGGTTAGCGGTCTATTTACAAGATCTAAAACAGCCTTACGTAGAGTACGTCTCCATAAAAATTACGACTATTTACAGTCAGATCAACCTCATTTCATGGGATGATACCATGGAACAATTAGCAGAACGTCTACGCCTGCTTTACCGTGCCGCTATAAACAACACCTTTACCAAAGAAGATGGTTCCCTTTCTGCAAAATTTGTAAATCTAGATATGGAAGAGTATCGAGATCTACATCTCACAAAAGAACTATTTAAAAAGGTATTGGATGAAAGTGAATTTAAGCATTTTTCTGCAGGAATTGTTCTTCAAGCCTACCTCCCGAACTCTTTTGAAATTTTAAGAGAGCTTACTGATTGGGCAAAGGCTCGGATTGCTGCAGGCGGAGCTCCCATTAAAATAAGAATTGTTAAAGGGGCAAACCTTGCTATGGAGCAAGTGGAAGCTAGTTTGCGAGGTTGGGAGCAAGCTCCCTATAAGCTTAAATCCGACGTGGATGCTAATTTTAAAAAAATGGTCACTTTCGGCTGCCAAAAAGAAAATGTTAAGGCAGTTCATTTGGGCATCGGAAGCCACAATCTATTTGATATCTGTTATGCAATGCTCCTTCGAGCGGAAAATGAAATCGAGCCCTATGTAGCCTTTGAAATGCTAGAGGGCATGGCAGACCATATTCGACGAGCCGTGCAACAGTTAACTGGGGATATACTTCTCTACTGTCCTGTTGCGAAAAAAGAAGATTTTCAAAGTGCTGTGGCCTACCTCATTCGAAGACTTGATGAAAATACGGGACCAGAAAATTTTCTGCGTCATACTTTTGGACTTAAACCGAACTCTAAGGAATGGGAAATCCAGTCAGCTCTTTTTCTAGCGGCCTGTGACAATATGGAAAAAATTAGCACACAGGGAAGAAGATCTCAAAATCGTTTCACCTCTCCTGAAAAATCTCAACTTAAAATGCCTTTTGAGAACGAGTCTGATACCGACTTCGCAAGTCATGAAAATAGAGTGTGGATCCATGATACGATCTCTGCATGGAAAAATTACCCTATTCCTCCTATTCCTCTTGTCATTGGAGGAAAGGAAATTTCTCAAGACAATCCTGAAGGTGTAGGCATAG
>DAIEPN010000191.1 GCA_027348355.1 Chlamydiota bacterium
TTGTGAAGCAGACAAAGGGTATGATTCCGAAGAATTACGAATGGAAATGTTGAAAAAAGGGTATTTGCCAATCATTGGATATCGGAAAAATCGTAAGGGAAAAGTGGAAACAGAAGAGATTTATAATTACTTTGGAGCATCAAGAAAAGATGGGTAGTCGAAAGGAGTTTTTCTTGGTTAAAGAGAAAGTACAGAAGACTTTTAATGCGTTGGGAAAGGTTGCCAGAAGCATGGAATGCTTTTGCTCTGCTGGGACTAATATTTATGTGGTTACAATTTTTATTAGGATAAGTTCACCTTTTATAGGAAAGAAAAGGGCGCAGTTTACTCCTGATTTAGATTTTTAGTAAATACGGGCTTCTTATTCTTTGTTTTGGAAACAAAATCAAATAAATTCTACTATGGGAAAGTAAGGTGATTTATCAATTTACTTGAGTGAATTAGGAGGAGAGCGCGTTTAAATTCCATATCGTTCTTTTTTGATCACTAGAAATTTATCAAGAGCCTCTTTAGCAGTTAATCGAGTTTTTGGGTCTACTGACAAGAGGTTGTTGGTAAGTTCCCACAACTTACTAAGAAAGACTCCATCGGCATCGCTTGCTAGTTTCATTGAAGATTTAAGAGATGCAATGTCTTTAGTAACGGTGTCTTGCGATATCGTAGCGATGTCTTTATCCGGAGCTTTTTCTGTATGATTATTAATAAAGAAATCCTCTAGGAAGGCTAAAGGAGGGATATCAAAAGTTACTCTCTTCGATGTATAACCAGCTAAAATGGCTACAAAAACTAGACCTAAGTCCCACATATCTCTTTTTTGCCCATATTGTAGATTATGCTTGGTATTTTGTTCTTTTGTGGGGTCAGACAATAAATGAGCCATCGCTTCAGGAGAGAAAAAACCTGGTGTGCCTTCGCAGATATCCAGTATACATGCTGTATCAAAATCAGAATGGAACGCCCCAAATCGTTCTTTATCTGGATCTATTTCATTAGGACAAAGATTGACTAGGACATTCGATATTTTTACATCAGAAGAATAAGCGGGAATATTCTTTACTGTAGTTTCTTTATCTTTAACGAAACCCGTAGTTTCGGACAGTTTGTAGTCGTGCAAATGAAGGAGCCCATAAAGGAGATCTTCCATAATTTGACACTTCTGCCAAGGATCATCGAGTGATCCATTATTGAGCAAAATAAAGAGCGTACCCATACAATGCGGTTCAATAATTTTGACTTCCCCTTTGTGTTTAATACAATCGCTCCATTCAATGTGGGAAGGCAAACCTCTTTTAGGGTTTTTAGAAAAGTATATAAGGAGCTCTTCTTCTTCATCACTTAGAGATCTTTTGATTGCGGCCCATTCTCCTTTTACCATGTCCCAGCCTCTTCGAACTTGTCTTCCTCCTCCTTTAGCAATGACTTCTTTGGAAATCACAGTAATTTCCTCTATTCCTTTCTTGTTAAAGGTAAAGTGAACGGTGAGCGGAATGGGGAGGGATGATATGATCTTGGAAGGAGATTCTTTTTTGTCTAAAATTTGCAATTGCCGACCATCCGAATCTTTATTAATACGCACTTCATAAGACGAGAGTTTTTTTGGTTCTTGTAATATGCTAAGAGTTCCTAAAACAGCTTCTTCTAGTTGTTTTTTTTTCGCATCATCTAATCCAAGTGTTTTCTGGAAGCCTTGTGGAAGTGTTAATGTTGGAGATGTTTTCTTGCCGTCTAGGAGTATACTCAAGGTGGAGGTAGGGGGAAGGGTGCTTTTCGCCTTTGGAGGGAGTGAGCGATGTAATTCAATCTTTAGTTTTTGGATAAACTCATCGTGTTTCTTATTTGTTTTTTGGTTTAGCTTAGCTAGGATTTGGGCGGCTTTATTATAGACATGAAAGTCTGAAAAGGTCGTAGGGATAAAATAGTCGCTATGTGTTTGACACTGTTTTAAGAAGCTTTGCGCTACTTTTTCAATTCTTACATGATTGAAAATGGCTATTTCTCTACCAAGATAATAGGAGGCTGTATCTTGTAACCAAAGCACACACCATCTCATGCACCAAGAAATACCCGATTTCTGTACGACATTGAGTCCTTCATCGATAACAAACCCAGATTTTTTCTCTGCGGCTTGCAGAAAACGGTCTAGTTTTGTTTCGAATTCAGCGAGAGAGAGTTTAGCTGATGCAGTCATAAAAATGTCCTTTGTAAGAAGGAGAAGAAACATTTTACTTCCGAATTGGCATTTAAGTAAATATTGTGAGTGTTTTTTTTGGGGAAACAAAATAAAATAAATTCTACTACAATATTACAAAGTAATTTATTCAAATGCTTTTTGATTAAGGTAGATTTCTAACCAATCGTTAAGAGGGATGTAGTTTACGTAAGTAGAAGGCCTTTCAGGACGAGCAAGCCAAAATACGGTATGCATTTTGAGTTCTTTCTTTGAAAGCTGTAGGTTTTCTTTTGGAAAATGTTCTCGAAGATAGCTTACCACTTCTGAGAGGAGTTTTATACCTTGGGAAGAGGTCGCTTTTACAAGAGAGATATGAGGTCTAAATTCATGGTCAAAAGGAGCAGGTTTTGTAAGACCCAAATTTACAAGGTGCTTTTTATTATACATGCCTGGGTTCAAGAAACTAATGCACCATAATTAAAATTATGGGATTCTATAGGCATGAATTACACAAGACTTACGATTGAAGAAAGAGAGAAGATCCATGCCTTGGTTAACCAAGGCAAATCAAATAGGGAAATAGCTGAGA
>DAIEPN010000197.1 GCA_027348355.1 Chlamydiota bacterium
CAAAACTAAGTTTTTATATTCATTTTCTTCTACAAAGTTCCAACCTGTGGAAAACTCTTGAAAATAGGGGCCCCACTCTGGTTGCGCCATACACTCATTTACAGCCTGCTCTAATGTGACCGGAAGGCCCATTGGCATGGTGATTGCAAGTGTTCCAGATTGTTTTAAACTCTTGTAAGCGCCTGCTAGAAATGCTTTATGGTTTTGTATCCACTGCAAAGTAGTAAAAGAGAAAACAGTATCAAACTCTTCATTATAGTCTAAGCTTTGTGCATCTTTCAGAAAAAAGCTTAGGTTTTGATAACGATCTCTAAAGGCTCCTTTTGCAAAGTCGATCATCGAAGAAGAAATATCAACACCGGTAATAGAACCCATTGGAATTTGAGTGGCTATCTCTGCTGTGATTTTGCCATCACCGCAACCTACATCTAAAATTTTCTGAGAAGGTTTAATGGAGACGTACTTCAGCAGGTCTGCTGCAGCATCTTTTTGAGAAGAGGAATTTTGATAGTACTCTTCTGCCTTCCAATGATCTTGCTCTGCGACTAGATTAGGTAAAGCTACAACTTGTAAGCCTGCGACTAGGAAAAGAAAGTGAAAAAAACCATTTTTTTTCATATACACCCTTTAGTTGTGATGAAAGAAAAAGAAAGTAATAGTCTTAAAGAAAATTTACAAGGTAAAAAATACGTTGAAAAACTTTGCAAAAAGGACTTCCCATAGATCCTATTTATGAGTATCCTTATTGCATTCAAATTAATGTAAAAAAATATTATGAACGAGCCAACTCTTGAAGAAGCCCTCGCAAAAAGACGCACCTTTGCTATTATTAGTCACCCTGATGCTGGAAAAACAACCCTTACAGAAAAACTCCTCTTGTACTCCTGTATGATCCAAACAGCTGGGATGGTAAAGGGCCGAAATGGGCGTAAAGCCGCGACCTCCGACTGGATGGCTATGGAACAAGAAAGAAGGATCTCCATCACTTCCTCTGCGATGCAATTTACCTATAAAGACACAATCATCAATGTCCTAGACACACCAGGTCACGAAGACTTTTCGGAAGACACCTACCGAACCCTTACTGCAGCGGATTGCGCTATCATGGTGATTGACGCTTCTAAAGGGGTCGAAAAACAAACCAGAAAACTATTTGAAGTATGTAGATTCAGGAAAATCCCTGTGCTGACCTTTATTAACAAAATGGATATGCCGGGAAGGGAACCTCTTGATCTGATGAACGAGGTCGAAAACGTTTTGCAAATTCATTCTTATGCTATGAACTGGCCTATTGGTACAGGCAGAGATTTTCAAGGAGTTGTCGATAGAGAAAATAAGGAGTGTATATTTTTTACAAAAACATCACACGGTGGTTCTCAAAAAGCGGACATTACACGATATCCTCTTCAAAGTGCTGAAACCAAAACCCGGATCCCAGAGCACATTTATACGCAATTGCAAGATGAGCTGGATTTACTTGAACTTGCCGGCAATACGTTCTCTAGAGAAGAATTTTTAGCAGGGAAAGTAACCCCTGTATTCTTTGCTTCAGCACTCACAAACTTCGGGATAGAGCCTTTTTTTGACGCTTTTATTACTTTAGCTCCATGTCCTCATTCAAGGCCTGCCAATCGCCTTGATGGAACAGAAATTGAAGTAGACCCTGTAAAAACACCTTTCAGCGGATACGTTTTCAAATTGCAAGCAAATATGGACCGTCGCCATAGGGACAGCATGGCTTTTATACGAATTTGTTCAGGACGTTTTGAAAGGGACCTCATCGTAAAGAATCATAGGCTCGGTAGAGATGTTCGTCTCTCACGTCCCCATGGGATGGTTGCAGGAGAGAGAATGACGCTTGATTTTGCTTATCCTGGAGATGTGATCGGAGTGATTAACCCATCCCTCTTTGCAATTGGGGATACAATCTCGGTTACTGGAGGGTTTAATTTTAAACCCCTTCCTCAATTTCAACCTGAGATTTTTGCAAGGCTCTATCCTAAAGATGTCGGCAAAAGAAAATCTTTTGATAAAGGGATTTTACAATTAAGTAACGAAGGAGCTATTCAAATACTTAGATCCTATGAGCGTGAGGGAGATCTTATTTTTGCAGCGGTAGGTCAATTGCAGTTTGAAGTTATGCAATACCGACTAAGAGATGAATATGGCGTTGATACCGAACTGTCCCCCCTTTCCTACCAATGTAGCGCTTGGATCATTGGAGATATAAAGACATATGTTAAATCAACCACTTCCCTTATCGTAAAAGATCGACAAGGGCGCCCAATGGCACTATTTAATAACCAAGGTGATAAGCAATATAGCATCAGACAGAATCCTAAACATGAACTTGTCGATGTTCTAGTCTAAAGTGTAAATATGAGAAAAATTCGTCATACAAGAAGAATTCCTCCGAAAGAAGTGGAAACGTATAATTTAGAAGTTCTGGCTAAACAAATTATGCACGCCTTCGGACTTCAGCCCGAATTTCCTAAAGCTGTATACGAACAGCTTCTTTTGATTACAGAACCTGCTCATGCTACTAAAGAATATGAAGACTTACGATCTTTACTTTGGTGTTCCATTGACAATGATGACTCTCGCGATCTAGACCAACTTACCTTTGCTCAAAAAAAAGAGAATGGTGATTTTACCCTTTTTGTAGCCATTGCTGATGTAGATGCCCTAGTGACCAAAGGGTCCGCTATAGACCATCACGCACAAATCAATACAACAAGTGTATATACACCAGCTAAAACATTTTCTATGCTACCTGAAAAG
>DAIEPN010000215.1 GCA_027348355.1 Chlamydiota bacterium
ATCTCTACTCAACCAGCACTATGAGATGCTTCTTAAATCGTTAATTATTAATAAAGTGAATACTCTGGGATTGCCTGTTAGAATGTAAGATATTAAACGATCGGGGCTTCTCAGAATTTTTGTTTTTGGAAAGAAAACTCAAAAATTTCAATTACGCAACAACGCCAACAACACCTATTTCTCTCTCAACAGATTTACACATAGACGCTTAGTTAAGTCCTTTCTGAAGACACAAAACCTATTTCCAATGTTTTGAAGGCACTAAAATTCAACAACTTACAACTTTAAAACAATATAAAAAAAATATTTCAATAGTTGCTTACAAAATCAATATTTTGTTAAAATTTTATTAATTAAGAAAAAGGAAAACATGAACTATATAGATAAAACAGATTTAGATATTGCGAATTTAAATCTATTATTTTCGAATTACAGTAAAAATACACAAATTAATACCAAACACAGTGAAAATCTCAAAGATTCATCAATTGACCTTATTAACAATGTTTTCAAAGAAAACAGCGATTTTCCAATAGGCGATCCGGATGTAAACGCATCGTCTTTATCCAAACTTGCTGAGTTACGCTCTCAATCCTCTTCAACTTGTGAAATTATAACCTATGTGAAAGGGGAAGAAAAAACAAGAAGTAAAGAGATACAAACTCATGAACAGCTAGGTAAAGGAGGAGCTGGTACTGTTTTTAGTTGTGTAGCCAAAACAGACTGTGTAATTAAAAAATCTAACTTCGACTTAACATACGAATCTCAAGTTGGATCCCTATTAGATCATAGAAATCTGGTAAGAGTTTACACACTCTACATAAAACAGTATCCCGAACGCCTCCTGTATAAGCTATTAATGGAAAAAGTCGAAGGCAAATCATTGAAAGACATTCGAAGCATTCAAGTTTCGAATCCTTCGGAGAAAAAAATTACAAATGAGCAATTACTGGATCTAACAATTCAATTAAAAGACTGTCTGCTTTATCTTTATCAATCAAAAATTATCCCGGTAGACACAAACTTAGGAAACATCATGATTACTCATGATAATATTCTAAAATTACTCGATTTTGATTATTGGCGAGTAGAAACTAACAACACGGTGAGAGCTAAACGTATAACCCGCACATTCTTTGATATAATAAGCTCTCTCATTGCATGTTCTGATTTTCACCCTAAAGTAGCCTGCTCAACATTTGAGCAGCATAGTCTTTCAGCTTTTTCTTTGAGTTCTTCTCAAGAAAACGAGGATATGAAAAAAAATCTTACAAAAAATTTTGACAACTTTATTAAATCTATAAGAGAAAGTACAGTAATCGCATAATAAAAAGACAATATACAAATTATTCTTTCTTTTTACTTTTCAACCTCGTTCCTATTTTTCAAGCAAGCACTGAAACGTTCCCGTATTTTTAACAATCGCTCCATTTAGTAATGAGATAACCGCTGTTTTCACAACGGGCCAGGTCACGGAATTCGGAGCCACATACTCATGATGAGCCGCACCTTTCACAATAAAGAGTTCGATACTATCCCCTTTTTTTTGTGCAACTTGCATATAGGCTCTACCAAGGTCTGCAGGGACCACAAGGTCGTCTGCTCCATAAATTAAAATTTGCGGAACTCCCAATGGTAATAATTCTTTTGGAGAGGCTTCCATAAAATGTTCTGATACTAAATCAGGCGAACTTCCTAAAAGTTTTGCTACTACATCCTCTCCACACCCCTGTTCTGAGCTTCCCAGTTTTCGAAAGGTTTTTAAATCCGGAATACCTCCCAAAGCGATCACTCCCCGAAGTATAAGTGGATTCTCCTTAAAGAGAGCACTATCAGATGGGATTTTGTGCCTTGCGGCAAGCCAAAGAGCTAAATGCCCCCCCGCAGAATGACCAATAACTACTACACGGCTTAAGTCCAAAGAATATTTGCTCGCAATTTCTTTCAAAAAATCTGCTGCGCTTCCTACATCTTCAAAAGTTCCAGGCCAGCCACCACCATTTGCATCGATTCCACGGTATTCAATATTCCACGTAGCCATACCCTGATCACGAAGTGCGTCAGAAAGAGCTTCGGTGTTTTGCAATGTCGCGAATTTAGATGTCCAACACCCCCCATGGATCACAATGGCAACCGGATGAGGGCCCTCTGAATTTGGCAAGCGAAGTTTTCCATATTGAAGAGGTTCACTGCCATAGGCAATCTGCTCATTCGCCGGCTTGCTATGTAAAGAATTTATATCACTTGGTGTAAAATACCAGGTATTTTCTCCCGAAAAACATTCACTGACTAGGCTAAAAAGAAACAGTGTCAACATTCTTAGAAAGTTTTTCATTTTTCTCTCCAATTACAATTGTCAAAATATCTATATAATCCGAGAAGGAGTTATCAGCAACGTCTTTAATACACCTTTTATTTGCTAGACTAAAAAAACTCATGCTAACATGAAGTAGAATTGCTACGATTTTACCTACAGGTACAGATGAAAATACAGATCCTCCCTGCTACGAAGCAAGACTTGGAAACTGTTCAAAATTTAGGTCGATTTTATGTTTATGAAATGTCGAGGTATTGTGGCTTTTTACCTACTTGGGAAGTTCCAGCTAACGGACTTTATGAATGTATAGACTTAAGTCCCTACTGGAAAGAACGCGATCACTATCCATTTATTCTTAGAGTTAATCAGGAACTAGCGGGCTTTGCGCTCATCAATAAAATAGGAACGAGTCCTGATGTAGATTGGAATATGGGAGAATTTTTTGTAGTTTCTAAATTTCAAGGAAAAGGGATCGGACACAGTGTTGCTGAGCAAATTTTCAATCGGTTTCCAGGTGTATGGGAAGTCACACAAATTCCTGAAAACAGAGGAGCTATCGATTTTTGGAATAAAGTCATAAGTACGTATACAAATGGGAAGTTTGAAAAAACACAAAAAACGATTGCAAAGCCAAAACCTCATCCGATGATTGTTTTAAAATTTCGTTCGCCAATTTGATTTTTGCTACCTACTCTGCAAAAAATCACACAAAAATTGTGTCGATGGCAGCATTTTTCACAACTTATTTAAAACAAGAATGTTACAATTACAAATCAAGCTTATTTTTTAGATGAATTCATCAATACTCCTCGAAAAGCATCTCTTATTTCTGAAAATATAGATTTTGCTGATCTTCCGACCGCCCTACTCATTTTCTCAAAATAGTTAGGTTTTTGATGGCTACTTTGCTACAATTCCAAATACTTTTATAAAAAAAATTATAACCTCTTACCCTAATACAGCTATGAGCTCACAAGAAATACGTACTCAATTCCTACAATACTTTAGAAATAAACAGCATTCCGTCATTGCTTCTGCGCCCGTTGTTCCCCATGACGATCCGACTCTTCTTTTCAACAATTCTGGTATGAGTCAATTCAAAGATGTTTTTCTTGGAAAAAGTGTCCGAGATTATACGCGCGCTACAACTGCACAAAAATGTATCCGTGTAGGTGGAAAACATAACGATTTAGATAACGTTGGCCACACATCTCGTCACCTTACCTTTTTTGAAATGCTGGGGAACTTTTCTTTTGGCGATTACTTCAAGGAAGAAGCCATACGCTTTGCATGGGAAATTACTTTGGACGTTTTCCAATTTTCAAAGGACAAAATTTGGGTCACTGTTTTCGAAACAGATGATGAAGCCTTTTCTCTTTGGGAAAAATTCCTTCCTAAGTCAAGAATTTTACGAATGGGCGAAAAAACGAATTTCTGGGCCATGGGAGATACAGGACCATGTGGTCCTTGTTCAGAACTGCTTTATGATAGAGGAGACAGCTTTGGGCCCGCAACCTCTCCTTTAGACGATGTTACAGAAGAGCGCTACCTCGAATTTTGGAATCTTGTCTTTATGCAATTCAACCGAGATGCAAATGGAAAGATGACCTCCCTTCCAAAAAAATGTATCGATACGGGAGCTGGTCTTGAAAGAATTATTTCTTTGCAGATGGGTGTGAACAATGTCTTTGCAACTGATATCTTACGAAGCTTGATTGCGCAGATCGAAATCATTTCTGGTAAGAAATATGATCCTAAAGATGCAAATCTCTCTCCGGCGTTTCATGTTATCGCAGATCATATCCGCTCACTTTCTTTTGCAATTGCAGATGGTGTGCAGCCAAGCAATTTAGATCGAGGCTATGTTCTACGCAAACTTCTTCGAAGAGCCGTAAGGTATGGAAGAATGCTTGGATTCCAAGAGCCCTTCCTAGCAAAAGTCCTCCCCCGTCTTATTGAAACAATGGGAAAAGATTACCGGGAACTGCAAACTGCAAGTGCTCGTATTGCAGAAATTCTGACCATTGAAGAGGAGAGCTTTATCAGAACTCTCAAAAGAGGGGGGAATATTTTACAAAATGTCATTGAAAAAGCCTCTAAAACACCTATGCAACAAATTAGTGGGGAAGAAGCTTTTACACTTAAGGACACATATGGCTTTCCTTTAGAGGAAGTTCTTCTCATTGCCAAGGATAACCACCTCTCTGTCAATCTTGAGACCTACCAGCTTCTAGAAGAGCAGGCAAAAGAAAAGTCTCGCGGCGCCCATGTCTCTCATAAACAAGAAGCGGAAAGCGATACTCTTTTTCAAGATTTTCTGCAAACTCATGGAGCTTGCGAGTTCACTGGCTACACAAACGTTCAAGAAGAGACCACTATTTTAGCCATTCTCCACAACGGAAAATTTGTAGACTCTCTTGAACATGGTCAAGAAGGTCAAGTCTTTTTGAAAAAGACCCCTTTCTATGCGGAAAAAGGAGGACAGATAGGAGATACTGGAACGATCTCTCATAAAAGGGCAACGTTCATTGTTACATCTACAACTACCCCTTTTCCAGGGATTATCGCACATATTGGTAAAGTATCGTCAGGAACGCTTATCCCTTCTGAACCTGTGATTGCCAAAATTGATGAGGAAAGAAGAAGACTCATTGCTAACCACCATACAGCAACCCACCTTCTCCATTATGGCCTTCAAAAGGTACTGGGAGAGCATATTCGTCAGGCTGGATCTCTTGTTGAACCTTCAAGACTTCGTTTTGACTTTACACACCACAAGCCTCTCCTTCCTTCAGAAATTAGACAGATTGAAGATCTTGTTAACGAAAAAATCAGAGAGAACAAGTCTGTACAAACTTTAGAAATTTCCTATGAAGAAGCCCAAAAGAAGCCGGAGATCAAACAATTTTTTGGCGATAAGTATGGAGCTACTGTTCGAGTTGTTGATATCGATTATTCTAAAGAACTCTGTGGTGGAACACATGCCCGGCATTTAGGTGGAATTGGTCTATTTCGTATCACAAAAGAGAGCAGTATCGCAGCAGGAGTTCGTAGGATTGAAGCGGCTGTTGGAAAATCTGCAGAAGAATTCATGTATAAGAATGAAGAAATTTTACAATCTGTTTCTCAATTTTTAAAGACAACCCCTCCTAAAATCATCGAAATCCTCACAGCTTCAGAAGAAGAGAAAAAAGCTTTAAGACAAGACTGCAAACATCACAAAGAAGAGCTTCTTAAAAAACAAGTAGATACTCTTATTCCTAAAATCGTTTCTCATAAAGACATCTTTTATATCACAGCTTCCTTCCCAGAGGAAATGACACAGGAAGACCTTATTTTCTTAGCTGACGAGCTCGGTAAAAGAAAGCAACCTCTTGTCCTCCTTTTCGCAATCACTTCACAAAGTAAATGCCAACTTCTTATTAAAGTAGGTCAAAACCTGATTAAAAAAGGGATGGGAGCCCATCTTCTAATGAAAGAAATTGCTCCTTTAGTTGGTGGCGGTGGCGGTGGAAAGGCAGAAAGTGCGCAAGCTGGTGGAAAGAATCCAGAAAATATGGAAAAGGCATTTGCAAAATTTAAAGAACTTCTTCAAGCGAAATGTTAGATCTATATCGCAAAAGTACAAGTATACAAAACTTTGAAGAAGTTCTTGCTTCCCAAGACGAACTTCTTCTTGAAAACCTTTGGGACAGTCCAAAGGCCCTTCTCCTTTTGCTTACAAAAGAGTGCACTCAAAAAAACATAATTGTACTACAAGCCAATACAGGCAGTGAAAAAGTCTCTAGTAACTTTTCTTATTTTGGAGAAGAAAATCTCTTAGAATTCCCGGCTTGGGAAACTCTCCCCGGTGAAGAGATTGCACCCAGCAGCGATATTGTGGGAAGACGTTTTGAAACTCTTGCCACGCTTCAGAAGAAGAAAAGTCCGACTATCCTTTTTTGTTCTTTGCAGGCCCTACTCCAAAAAGTTCTAACGCCCCAAAGGTTAGATGAACTTTGCGCCTTTTGGAAAGTAGGGGACACGATTTCTTTTTCCTCTATTCCAGAAAAGTTACAAAAGCTTGGTTACATAAGAAACGCTCTTGCAAATGAGAAAGGAACCTTTGCAGTACGCGGAGGCATTATCGACGTTTTTCCTTTGTCAGCTCCCGCTCCTTACCGAATCGATTTTTTTGGGGATACGATCGATCAAATCAAAACCTATGATCCGATCAGTCAAAAGTCGATTTCTAAAACCGATCAATTTTTTCTCTGTCCCGGATCCGAGTACGAGCTTTTACAAAAAGAAAATGAGCTCTCTTTACTGTTAGATTACTTTCCTGAGGATACGATCATTGTTTTCGACGACTTGATAGAACTAGAAGATAAATATGTCGCATTAAAGGGCATGCCAGGGAGTAAATCAAGACTTTTTTGCAGTTTTGAAGAGTTTTATAAAAAAACAAAAAAAAATAAAAAAATCTACTTCTCTTCAGATACCATTGAAAACCTATCCCCTGTAGGGGAGACGAAAAAACCGGGAAGATCTTTTTACTCAGGTAAAACCCCCTCTCATCCTATTTCCTTTTCTATCTTTGATCAAAAAATCACTGCGCAAAAAATTAGGCACTCTTTCCACGAAATTGCTGATTTTTTCTCTCCTTTTGAAAATGCCTCTGCTGGAACGCAAGATGAAATTTTGCATGGTATTCATCGATTGTCCCATCTTCCGATCACGCTGGATTTTGTAAGTGCAAATGAAGCAGAAAAAACCATGCTCATGAATATCATTGCGAAGCAAGAGATCTCCTGTCCTCAAAACACTTCTTTTACATTAGGATATCTTTCTAAAGGTTTTGTTTTAGAAGATTTGAACCTCGCCATCCTCCCTTATACTGAATTTACCCATCGCTACAAGATTAAAAGGCAAAAATGGCGCAGCACCTACCACGTACCCCCTTCCGACTTTCATGAACTCTCCCCTGGAGATCTTGTTGTACACTTTCAACATGGAATAGGAAAATATCTTGGGATTGAAAAAACAACCAACCACACAGGTCAAGTCACAGAATTTCTTGTCATCGAATATGCGGAAAACAGCAAGTTCTACACCCCCATTTCCCAATCTCATTTAGTCAGTAGATACATCGGAGTCAAAGAAGAAATCCCCACTTTGCATACACTTGGAACGAACAAGTGGCAGAAAACGAAACTCCAAACGCAGCAAGCCATTATTGGCTACGCAGAAGAGCTTTTACATATGCAAGCAAGAAGAGAGATCAAAGGGGGGTTCACCTTCAAAGAAGATAGCCATGATATGCTTCTTTTTGAAGAGGAGTTTCCGTATGTGGAAACAGAAGATCAAAAAAAGGCCATTGATGAGATCAAACAAGATATGATCTCATCTAAGGCTATGGACCGGCTTCTTTGCGGAGATGTTGGCTATGGGAAAACAGAAGTGGCCATGAGAGCTGCTTTTAAAGCTGTTGTCGACGGACATAAACAGGTCGCAGTGCTTGTCCCCACAACCGTCTTAGCGATGCAACACTATGAGACCTTTACAGAAAGGATGTCGAATTTCCCTTTGAAAATCGCATGTCTCTCCCGTTTTACGAAAAGTCAGGAAGTACGAAGGATTTTGGCTGATTTGAAAGAAGGTCACGTTGATATCCTAGTTGGTACCCACCGAATTTTAAGCGAGGACATCCTATTCAAAGATTTGGGGCTCATGATTGTGGATGAAGAGCAAAGATTTGGGGTGAAAGCCAAAGAACACTTAAAAAAACGTAAAGAAGAAGTTGAATGCTTAACTCTTTCTGCTACTCCAATTCCCAGAACTCTCTATCTCTACCTTGTAGGAGCGAGAGATGTGTCAATCATCCATACCCCTCCTCAAGACAGGCTTCCTATTACGACAATTATTACAGAAAGAGACTCTCAAACTATTCAAAATGCACTACTGAGAGAACTTTCGCGCGATGGACAAGCCTACTTTATTCATAACCGCATTGAAAGTATTTTTATGGTGAGCGAAGAGATCCAAAAATTACTTCCAGAAGCCCGGATCATAACAGGCCACGGCCAGATGTCTCCAGAAGAACTAGATGCTATATTTCACTCTTTCAAATCAGGAAAAGCAGACATTTTAGTTGCCACAACAATTGTAGAAAACGGAATAGATATCCCCAATGCTAATACCATTCTGATCGATAACAGCGAACGATTCGGCCTAGCCGACCTCTATCAATTACGTGGCAGAGTAGGAAGGTGGAATAGACCCGCTTACTCCTATTTTCTTACTCCTAAACATAGAACCCTCCCAGAGAACCAACGAAAAAAGCTTTACGCTCTAAAAGAAGCCTCAGGATACGGAGGAGGCATGAAAATCGCTATGAGAGATTTGGAAATTCGCGGCGCTGGCGATATCTTAGGAATTAAACAATCAGGGCAGATTTCCTCTATTGGGTTTCATCTCTATTGTAAATTACTTAAAAAAGCGGTCTTAGCTCTTCAGAAAAAAAGTGTCACTATCTTCACAGAAACGAAAATGGAGTTCTCTTATGATGCTAAACTTCCAGAAGAATATATTGGAGAGACAACACTTAGGTGGGAAATGTACCATAGGCTAGGAGATTCTGAATCTCTAGAAGAAGTCGACGCTATTTATGCAGAACTCAAAGATCGTTTTGGTACTCCTCCAGAACCTACTGTTTGGCTCTATCATCTCACCAAAATTAAGGTGTTCTCATCCCAGCATGGATTCACCCTTCTTAAATTCGAAAACTTTACCTTTACTGCAGAAAGACAAAAGAAAAAAGAAGTGATTAAAAAGGTGATCCCTCTCCCAAAATCTAAGAAACCAGACCTTTTTGAAAAGGAAGTTCTATCTCTTCTAAAGTCTCAGTTTTCTCTCTAGTTATGCATCACAATATATAAATTTAAATTGATCGCAAAACAGATCCAAAGCAAGTAAGGAAGCAGCAAAGCGGCTGCGGGTCTTGAATATCTTCGAAATGACTCAATTGTAACCACGATTGCAATAAAAAGCAGGATGATATCTACAAAAGCGGCTGCTGGACTTTCTAAATAAAAGAAAAGAATCGGCCAAAGCAAGTTGAAAAAGAATTGAACTCCAAACATGAGCATCGGGAAAAGTTCAGAAAATTTGACCTTTTCCCATATAAGCCAAAAAGAAATTCCCATAAGGGTATAGAGAATTGTCCAAACAAGTGCGAAAACAAAATTCGGCGGAGTAAACGGCGATTTCACTAACCCATCATACCAAGTATGTAGAGTTGATTGTGTAAAAAGAGCTCCTATTCCCCCTATCAAAAGACAAAATAAAATACTTAACGACAAAACCTTGCGACTTGTTTTTTTTCTCTCTCTCCAAAAGAATATTTTGTCAGAGATTCTGAATTTCATAAAAGTCTCCTTTTCTCTTTACGATGTGCAAGAAATCATTAAAGTTCAAGATCGTTCGATTTCCCTAGCAAATACTGGACAGAACCGTTTAAAGCTACATCCCTAAATTTCTATGGTATGCCCCTTTGATATGGTGAGATTGCATCTCTCTCGCAGCTTTTACAACTTCAATCCCTTTTTCAACATGATCGGCCATAAACCTTTCAAACACGGATTCAGATCTTTTCTTTGTTTTAAGACCATCAGAATTAAGCGGAAGATCAGAAATAAGAAGAAGGGCCCCGAGAGTAAATTTTCTTTTATAGCTCGCTGCAAAAAGAGTTGCACACTCCATTTCAATTGCCTGTGCTTTTGTGGCTTTAAGAAAATTTTTAAACTCTTCATTAAACTCCCAAAAACGCATATTTGTCGTATAGGTAATTCCTATATGGTATGTAGTTTTTTTCTCTTCTAAAACTTGTGTAACAGCTTTCTGCATAAGAAAATTTGCAAGAGCTGGCACTTCGGGAGGAAAATAAAAATCAGAGGTCCCCTCACCACGAATGCTTGCTACGGGAACTAAATAATCCCCCACTTGATATCTTCTTCGCAATCCTCCGCACATACCAAGAAGAAGGCTTGCCTTCACAGGTAAAAAAGAGCAAAGATCGACAACAAGAGCTGCAGCCGGCGAGCCAATCTTAAAATCTAAAATACTGATGTCCTCTTTTTCGGAGTGTGCAACTTTAAACATGGATCCTTCATAAACCTTCACATCACGCGACTTCGCAAAATATTCCACATATCTTGGAAAGTTTGTAAGTAAGAGGTTGGACTTAAAACTTGAGGCAGGGCATCCGGCATACCTTTCCAGAGTTTCTTTTGCGAATTCTTCTTCTTGGATTTCCGGCTCCATAGTTCCTCGTTTTTTTAAGACATTTTTTTCATACTAGAGAAAGAAAGGTTTTCTAGCAAACGGATGCAACCTAAGATGAAAATTTGATGATCAGATTCGCATAACGCTCACGAAGCATCTCCCATTTCTCTTCAAGAGAAAATGCAAGCCCGTCTTTAAACAGAATTTTTGCAGTGTAAACGTGTGTTGAGCAATGTAACCAAAGAGGAGATGGGAGGGCAACTTTTAAAGTTAATTGCGCCATGGCAATTTTTTTCTCTTTAATAGCAGCTTCTCGTGAGCTGGGATCAGAGGCAAACTCCTCAAGAAGAAGCCCCCTATGGCAACAACATGAAGGCTAGAATATCTTGATCGTAAATACTCTAGTCTTGCTTTATGGCATTCCACCCCTCGAACAGCTTTGTAAAAGAAATATAGTCCATCCTTTCTAAGGCTTTATTTACTGAAACAGGATTTTCAGTCCTTCTCTGTCTCTACCTGGTCAGGAGCCCCTCCTGCTAAGCGACGATTAAGGAAATTGAGCCAATCCTCACTATGATCCTCTCTGAAGTATGTATGCCATTGAGAGGGCGTCTTAACCCAGCTGTCACAAAAAAATGCCCTTAATTTTTTTTGAAAAACCTAGCATTCCCTCAAAAAAAGAAACAACAAAAACTCAAAAAATGGATTGATATATTTAAAAATTGATATAATTCCTCAGAATGTCTTTCTTCCTATTCTATCTACAAAAAACCTCTTGAAATCTAAATAGCCGTCTCAGAAAATGCTTTCTTTTACTCTAGATATTAGGAATATAAATTATGGCGCAAGTTAGCACAAATGAGTTTAAAGCAGGATTAAAGGTGGAAGTGGAAGGTGAACCTTACGCCATCGTAATCAATGAATTTGTCAAACCTGGTAAAGGACAACCTTTTAACCGTGTAAAACTCAAAAACCTCCTGACAGGACGAGTGGTTGAAAAAACATTCAAATCGGGCGATAAGTTAGATCTAGCTGATATTGAAGAAAACAAGATGCGCCTTGTTTATAAAGAATCTGATAGCGCCACATTCATGGATGATAATACGTTTGATCAACTTACAATTTCTCTCTCTGTCATCGGGGATCAAGAACAATGGCTCATGGAAGAGGCGGTTTATGATATTGTATTCTATAAAGGCCAGCCTATTACCGTCTCCCCTCCTACTTTCATGGAAATGACAATTGTGGATACAGCTCCAGGAGATCGAGGAAACACAGCTTCAGGAAGAGTTCTTAAACCTGCAATTACCGATAGCGGGGCGAAAATCCAAGTACCTATTTTTGTTGACCAAGGAGAAAAAGTGAAAGTCGACACTCGTACTGGTGAGTATGTCTCTCGAGTCTAAAATTTCCATTCTGCAGGATAGAGCTTATATGCTCGCAAAAGCACGTCAGTTTTTTGCAGAAAAAAATATTATGGAAGTTGATTGCCCGGCTTTAACAAAAGGCTCGCCTATTGACCAGCATATTGATGTAATGAGCCTATCTTTTCCCGGAGGAGAAAAAAGACATCTCTATACATCTCCTGAATACGGGATGAAAAGATTGCTTGCAGATGGGATTGGTGACATTTACCAAATTTGCCATGTATTTCGCTTAGGAGAATCAGGACATCTGCACAATCCCGAATTTACCATGGTAGAGTGGTACCAAAATGGGATTCCTTTTTCTCAGATCATCGAAGAAACTCTATGCTTCATCAAATTATTTTTAGGAGATCTTCCCCACCAAATTTTCTCTTACAGGGACCTCCTAAAAAAGTATTTCGAACTAGATTACTTACGCGCTACCTGCTCCGAACTCCTGGCAGCTTGTGAAAAATATGATCTTCCTAAAGCATCAGATATGGAAAGCTGGGACAAAGACACTCTACTCCAATACATGGTCAGTTTTTATATCGAGCCCAAACTCGGCATAAATGAGTTCACTGTCATCAATTATTTTCCAGCATCGCAAGCAGCCCTTTCTAAAACTCTCACTATAGGAGAAGAACCTGTTGCAGAGCGTTTTGAGATTTATTATCAAGGGATCGAGCTTTGCAATGGCTTCCATGAACTTACTGATGCGAAAGAACAAGAAAAACGTTTTGTAAGACAAAACGAACTTCGAAAATCGATTGGTAAAGAAGAGCTTCCGATTGATACATTCTTTCTACAAGCCTTGGGAAAAGGTCTTCCGGATTGCTGCGGCGTAGCGGTAGGCTTTGATAGACTCATGCTCCTTAAGCATAAAAAAGCCACAATTCAAGAAGTTATCCCCTTTTCTTGGGAAATTGCATAAGATCTATTTCCACTTTTGCACGATAGGGAATTGTCTTCCCACGCGGAAAGCTTTTTTGCTGACACGGATTCCAGGAGGCGCTTGCCTTCTTTTATATTCCGCTTTGTGGATCATAAAAACTATGCGACCTACTAGCTCGTTTGAAAAATGATATTTCCTACAGATTTGCTCCGGAGAGAGATACTCTTCCACATAGGCTTGGATAATCTTGTCCAAAGTATCATAATCGGGCAATGTATCAATATCTTTCTGATTTGGTCTCAGTTCTGCGGAAGGCGCTTTTTCCATCGTTGAGATTGGGATAATCTCTCTCTCACGATTGATGAACCTTGCCAATTGATACACTTGCGTTTTTGTGACATCGGAAATCGCTGCAAGCCCTCCGCACATATCACCATATAAAGTGCTATAGCCAACTGCAGACTCGCTTTTATTTGCCGGACTTATTACGAGATAGCCGAGTTTATTGGAAAACGCCATGAGAATCATGCCGCGAATTCTAGCTTGTAAATTTTCTTCTGTTGTGTCCATAGGCATAGCCGTAAAATACGGTTCAAACGTATCCAGAAAACTAGAAAACTCCTTTTCGATAGAAATGATCTGAAAATGAATTCCTAAATTTTCTACCAGTTTTTTTGCATCTGTAGTGCTAGATTCAGAAGAAAATCTCGAAGGCATTGCAAGAGCTAACACATTTTGCTTTCCAAGAGCCTCTGTCGCGATGCAAGCACAAAGCGCAGAATCGATACCTCCTGAAAGACCAAGGCATGCCTTGGTAAAACCTTGCTTGAAAAAATAATCACGAACTCCTAGAACTAAAGCATTAAATAAGTCTTTAACAGGATCCTGCTTGATTTGCAAAATAGGAAGCTCTCCACTTGTATCGATAAGCATTTCCTCTTCTACAAAACCTCCAGCCAGTTTTCGAAGAGATCCTTTTTCATCCACATACATACTAAAACCATCGAAAACAAGTTGGTCATTTCCTCCTACTTGACAGCATAAAATGACAGGACAAGCTAAAGTTGATGCAGATTTTGCACACACCTCTGTACGCTGGGATACTTTATCAAAATGATAAGGAGAAGCAGATATGTTGATCAAAATATCAGGCTGAAGTTTGGCAAGATCGGTAATGGGATCTTTAAGATATTTTATCCAATCAACAAACCCACCGTGGTGCCAAATGTCTTCGCAGATCATGACCGCCACTTTTTTCCCAAATAAAGGCCAAGTTCGTACCATAGTTCCAGGTTCGAAATATCTTCTTTCATCAAACACATCGTAGGTGGGAAGCAGCCACTTATCATGAAATCCTAGAAGGTTGCCATCATAAAAAATCGCAGCGCTATTGCAAATTGGTTTTTCCCCAGATAGAGGAGCTTTGCGAACAAGTCCTACAATCACAGCTATTCCCTCTGAAGCTTTTGCAAGTTTCGGAATATATTCCTCTGATTTGGCTACAAAATCTTTATGGAGCAGGAGATCTTCAGGAGGATAACCACAAAGAGAAAGTTCTGGGAATGCGATGATCTGCACATTTTGCTTTCGAGCTGAATCGATCCAAGTTAGGATTTTATGAAAATTTCCTTCAAAATCCCCAACTGTTGGATTAATCTGAGCGGCAATAATACGCATAAAATTCCTTATCTTCTTAAACTCTAAAATATACCTTGGACCATTTTCCCCACCACTCAATTGTCTTACAGTTTGGATGATATACAAGGAATTTAAAACAAATTGACTAAGGAATCGATTAAAAAAAACTCAATCTAGACTTGAATTTCTAACTAAAATTAAGCATTAACACCTCTATTACAATTCCATTATTAATGAAAATGCCATATGCGAAAACAGATTCAAGCTGTACAATCATTAAAATCGATTTTTAAATTCACTTTAAATAGGAGAAAATAGGTAAAGCATCTTCTGGTTTAGTTTTGGAAAGAATGCAGTATCTTATAGGATGGCAGCTAATCAATGATATTCAGATAAAACTCTATTCGATCCCAGAAGGTATATCCTTCTACGTTCCTGCTAGCTATCTTGTAGCAAATGGGGGGGGATAAGATAATCACAGCCTTTTCAACTAAAGTTGGCTCTGCTGTGGGATTTGCATTAGGCGCCTTTATGGAGCATTAAAAGCGTAAGCAACTCAAAAAAAGTGTTATCTTTACATCAACACAACCCTACCTATCCCCTGATAGGGTTTTTATGAGTGTCGAATTCGGTGTGATTTCTTCTCATACCTAGTGGTAGCTATCATATGTGCAATTACACTTTTATTAGAAGATTTTTAAAAAAATAAAAAATAAATCATAATTAAAAATCTAATAAATTCGATTATCTATCTATTTGTATTTGCAATTATTCAATAATTAATATTACAAACAAAAATTTTGTTTCTTGACAATTAACAACAAATTGAAGTATCAAAACTTCCATACTTTTTTATTTTCACAAAAAACAATTAAAGAAATTTTATGAAACAACAACGCGAACATTGGGGCTCAAGGATTGGGTTCATCATGGCGGCCGCAGGATCTGCTATAGGCTTAGGAAGTTTATGGAGATTTCCTTACTTGGCTGGAGAAAACGGAGGTGGGGCATTTGTCCTTTTATACGTCTTGTTTACTTTCTTTGTCGCTGTACCCGTTTTTATTGCGGAACTCGTAATTGGTAGAAATACGCAGAGAAGCGCAGTTTCTGCTTTTGGTGATTTAAGTAACCAGTCAAATAATTGGAAGCTTGTAGGCTGGCTCAATGTTCTCACAACTTTTTTAATTTTATCCTACTACAGCGTTGTATCCGGCTGGTGTGTCAACTACGCCCTTATGTCGATCAACCATTTTACTGCTGGAAGAACACCAGAACAAATCCGGGATGTCTTCACTTCTTTATATACCTCCGGTGATATCAATATTTTTTGGCTCTTTATCTTCATCTTGCTCAACATCGGTATCGTTTATGGGGGAATCAGAAAAGGGATCGAATATTGGAGCCGCAAGCTTATGCCGGCACTCTTGTTCATTCTTATAGGACTGTTCTTTTACAGCATGACGCTTAGCGGGTTTGGTGATGCATTTAAATTTTTATTCTATCCGGATTTTGCTAAATTAAAGGCCTCCAGCGTCCTTGATGCTCTCGGCATGTCCTTTTTTACCATGAGCGTAGGTCTCGGTATTATCATTACGTATGGTAGTTACATGAAGCATTCGGAGGATATTCCTAAAACAGGTTTCATCGTAAGTACCATGACCATGCTAGTATCGCTATTTGGGTCGCTCATGATATTCCCTATCATTTTCACCTTCGGTATGGCTCCAGAAGGGGGACCTGGCCTGGTATTTAAAACACTTCCTGTTCTTTTTAACGAATTACCTGGGACTCTCGTCATCTCTACGGTGTTCTTTATCTTGCTTGTCTTTACAGCGTTAACTTCAACAATTTCCCTTTTGGAAGTGGTTGTTGCCAACCTGATGGAACTCCTTTCTTGGTCTCGAGCTAAATCTGTTTTACTCTCTTCCTTAGGGATTTTTATTTTTGGAATTCCAAGTGCCCTTTCCGGGTCAGGTGGAATTTTTGCAAATTGGAAAGCTCTGTATGGAAAAGATTTCTTTGATACACTTAATTATTTTACTGGAAGCTGGATGTTACCGCTCGCGGCTTTATTTACCACCCTCTTTGTGGGTTGGTTTATGGATAAAAAAGTTTCCGCGGATGAATTCCTAAAAGGCACTTCCCTAGGAAAGATATTACGTGTATGGTTCTTTTTAATTCGTTGGTTAGCCCCTATTGCCATCTTACTTGTGATCTTACAAGAAGGCGGCGTTGTCGACGCAAATGCTATCGTAACCTATTTTAGAAAATAATTTATAAGGAAACCTCTTATGGCACAAGGCACTCTGAAAATTCATACAGAAAATATCCTACCAATCATTAAAAAATGGCTCTATTCCGATAAAGACATCTTCGTCAGAGAACTCGTTTCTAATGCATGCGATGCACTGTATAAAACGAAGGTACTTTCAGATAGCGGCGAAACCTCTGTTAATGAAGAAGAATTTCGTATCGATCTTACTATCGATGCCGAAAAACGCACCCTTACCATTTCCGATACTGGGATTGGGATGTCTTCGGAAGAAGTGGAAAAATATATTGCGCAAGTAGCCTTTTCTGGGGCCGAAGAATTTCTAGGAAAATATAAGTCGCAAAATGAAAACGACCAAATCATCGGCCACTTTGGTCTTGGGTTCTATTCTGCTTATATGGTCTCCGAAAAAGTTGAAATCAATACTCTCTCTTATCGCAATGAATCAACACCTGTTTTTTGGTCCTGCGACGGATCTTCTGAATATACAATCGAAGAAGGTACACAAAAGACAAGAGGAACTAGCATCACTCTCTTCATTGAC
>DAIEPN010000224.1 GCA_027348355.1 Chlamydiota bacterium
TCTTGCGCAAGCGACTCCGGAGATACGGCATCGTCGAAAGTTGTATGTTCAATTTCTCGGAGAAGTTTTTCTCCTTCTGTGACTTTTCCAATGAAAAGATAGTTCATACCAAGAAGCATTTTTAAGAGGGGATCGTTTACACAAAAACGTTGGGCTTTTTCATAAAGCTGTACTGCAAAGCCGTAATCTTGGTTTGCCCAAGCAAGTCCAGCATGGTTAAAAAAGGCCATGCCGATGACTTCTTTGATGGTATTTTGCTGTAAACTTCTTGTATTTACCCCAAGATAGACCTCGGATGGAAGATTGATGCCCCTTGCTGTAGTTTCAATATTGATAATAGTATCCTCTTCTCGGTAGCGGACATAAATATGTCCAGGGGGTGTGATCACTTCCAAAGGGATGTTAAGCCTTTGCGCGAGGCTTAAATAGATGATAGAAACTCCTAAGCACACTCCTCGTCTGCTATCGAGAACCGAAGGGAGGAAGGTATAGAGGTCGATCTCTTTGTGCTGGAGAGAATGAGGGGGGAATCTGAACTGCATCTCATGAAAAATGAGACGGTTCATCTCTTTGATAATCTGCTCAGGGTTTTTATTCCCTTGGAGGCGGATGAGAATTTGCAACGCCATCAGGTCTAAAGAGGCCTCATATTGCCTGATCTCCTGACGAAAATTCTCATGGTTTTCAAATTGACAAAGCAATAACCCTCTTGCCAAATCAATTTCTTCGGTGGGCAGATCCTCTACTTCACTAACTTTCCAGATATGAGCTCCTTTGAGTTTGCGGTTGGGAAGGGAAGAGGAGATTTTCTCGATAAGATTGAGTTCTTCTTCTTGTAAGAGGATGGGAGGATCAAACGTCTGACGGGTAATCAGGGAAACGATGGCATCAATGTTTATACTAGGGAAAGAAATGTCAGCGAGATCTTCTGTGAGGTTTTCCTGTGTAAGCAGCTTCCATACATGAGAAAGTGCTTCCTTGCCTTCGGGGGTATCCTTATAAAGTTCATAAAAAGCAAGTTGTTGAGTTAGAGAAAGAGGGTCAAGGCTACTATATAAAGTGGCAACGGCAGTTTTGGGTGACGGGCCTTTTTCCTCTTTGCAGATACAAGGTGCAAGTTTAAGTAAAAAAACTGCGAATAATAAATAATACACAGAATTTCCTTTAATAAATCACATTCTAATCTAGAATAATGTCATTAACTGTAAATGTATTCAATTTTTTCAGAAAAAATAATTTTTTGTATTTTTTGCGATAGCTCTACATTTTCTGCGATCTGTTCTATAGAAGGCAGAATACGATACGTCCAATTACTCGGTAGCAGAGTGCCTGGGATATTGATCCGCTCGTCTTCAAGATTTGGTCTTACAAGCTCTGACAACAATCCTAAATATTCTTGGAAAAGATTGATATGGAACAAGCTATTTGTGTGATGACTTTCCCAAAGAATTTGTACTCTATATTCTGGAAGAAGCTTTTTTTGATATTCCCAGCCTTTTGACGAGGCGTAGGCTCTAGCCTCGTCCTCTCTATCTCTCCACCAGAGATCTAGTGTTTCCGAATCATGAGTTGATACTGATGTCATACTAAAAGGAGGGTATTCATGAAGGCCGTAAAAATGACTATCTTGTTTCCAAGCTCTTTCCCAACGCATGATCTTAGTTCCGCAGATCCCTAATTGTTTCATACATTCTCGAATATCATCGGAAACATTTCCTAAATCTTCCCCAATAGGAAGCATTTGAGAAGAAGAGATGAGCATCGAGAGAAGTTTTTTTCCTTGCGGAATCCAAAGGTCCGCATTTTCTGGATAGTATTTTCCTTCTTTGCTGCTTTTGTCCAAATGAATTCCCCAAATTCGGAAGAAACCGATTATGTGATCGATACGGTAAATGTCATAGAAGTCTGAAGCGACGCGCAGTCTTGTTTTCCACCAGGCAAAATTTTGTTTTTCCATCTCATCCCATTGAAAAAGAGGGAATCCCCAATTTTGTCCTTCATCGCTATACGCGTCTGGAGGGGCTCCGGCGGAGAGGTCTTTGTCG
Organism: Chlamydiota bacterium; assembly: GCA_027348355.1. Classification (GTDB taxonomy): domain Bacteria; phylum Chlamydiota; class Chlamydiia; order Chlamydiales; family Rhabdochlamydiaceae; genus JABEVM01. The sequence continues at coordinate 2,046 of DAIEPN010000224.1, forward strand.
AAAAGCTCAGGATGAGACCAAACATCTGCGCTATCTGGGCTGATCAAGATAGGAATGTCGCCTTTTAGCAGGATGCCGTTTGCATTGGCATATTTTTTTACATACGTCATTTGCTGAAAGCAAAGATATTGCAAAACGATGGGGTAAACCATTTGAGATTCATATCGTTTGAAAAGATTGGTAAAACCTGTTTCAGATAGATTTTGCAAATCGCTTGGCCAAAATTTCCACTGGCTTTGTCCTAGCTCTTCTTTCAGTGCTTTGAAAAGAGCATATTTTTCAATCCAAGGATTGTTTTTTACAAATTCATGAAAAGAGTTTTGGCTACATATTTTTTTGTGAACAAGATCGACATAACCTTTTAGCCAATGAAGTTTATGAATTTGTACGATATGATACTCGACTCTTTGTGACTGGGTTAATTTTCTTATCTCAGAAAGCCTGGCTTGCAGCTCCGGTAATTCATCAATGTAGGGCAGTGCATGAAGAGAGAGGAATAAAGGATGGAGTGCGCAAGATGACTGAGCGTTATATGGGCTTGGATCGGAGCCTGTATCATTGAGAGGAAGGAGCTGAATAATATCAAAGGGAATTTTTTTACACCAATCGATAAGAGGGATTAAATCGAGGTATTCTCCAATGCCACAACTTTTTTTGCTATGGAGCGAGGAAAGAATAACATCAATTCCGTGTCTTTGTTTAATTCCAAGCTTTTTCCAAATCGGTCCGGTTGGGCAGTTTAGGAGCTCTTGTTTGACTTTTTCGATTTCATTCATATTAAAAAAACTGTGTGCTTTCTTGTGAAATATTTGGAATTTGCGAATTTTTTATAGCCTGATACCAGGTATTTCCAACAGAGATGCATCTTTCTAAGATTACACTTAACTCTTCTGCAGAGATTGTATTTTCAACATAAGTATAAAAACTTAGAGAATTGGTCTTTTCTAGATAAGAAAAGGTACCAATCCTTGAAGGGAAAAAGTTTGCTTTTAACGCTTCCTTGAGGATGGTCTCTCGAAATTTTCCTGCAGCAATTTCTGCAATAAAGCAAACAAGTAATATCTTTTGTCTTACTGGATCATCTTCAATTTGGATTTGTAAATTGTGGTTGATTTCAAGGAGACAAAGATATCCGTCTTGTGCTTGTAAAGGGATGTTAATAATGTCCCCGATTTCTTGAAGTAGTTTTTCAAAGGATCTCATAGGTTACTCTTTATCCTTTTTTTCCTTTTCCTTTTCTTCTTCTTCCCTATCTTCTTCTTCTAGCTGTTCATCTAATTCTTCGATTAGTTGCATAAATGTCGTAAGGATATCTTGTCTATGTTGATCATTACGGAACAATCTTGGAGCTACATTCCTGACCGCATCGCGCATGTGTGTAAAGATGATAATTTGAGCTACAAGCTCTTCACTGATTCCTAGCTCAACTGCGAGCTTTAGGGCTTTATCTAAGGATGGGTAGCGCTCTTGCAATAGTTTGATGAACTGCTTAGCTAGCATTTCAAAAGTTACTCTATTTGGCAGGGAAAGGCCATTGCGATCAAAAGTGGATAAGATCATGCGTATACGCAACTTAAAAAACCTATAGACTCCCAAAATGGCTTGCAAGGATCTGGCCTCTGTAATCAGTCTATGTAATTCTGCTCTAGAAATAGAAGGACCTTTTGCTTTTAAATCTTTTCCTAAAGCATGGAGCAAAAAGAAGATCACAGTACGCATTTGTTCAAAAGAGTATTGAGAACAAAGTTCTTCAAATAAAGTCAGGGGATCTCTTGGATTTCCTGTAATGTCTCTGTACATGTTGCGCAGCTCTGTTGGACTGCCTAGACCTTTTTGTGCAAACTCAAGTGCTTCTGCACTAATATTTTTTCCCGCCTTGATTTCTCTGGAGTAAAGATTATTCAGGTCGTCTTTAGCTCCTTGCACAGCAATTTTGAGTTCACTTCCTGTAGTTTGAAGTAAGAAGTCAAGGGCCTCGTCGGCAAGGGTAAAATCTGGGTATAGGCTAAGGACCTTTCGTAAAATTTCATCTTTGGAATCTGTATCTTTGATTTTTTCTCGAAGAAGAGAAAGATCCTTATTTTGGAGTTCAGGATTTTTTTTTTGAAACTGTTCGATTACTTCTTCTGCTTTTTTTACTTCACTTACTTGAGTTTCTGCTTCCGCTTCTTGTTGTTGTTGCTCAGTTTTCACTTCTTCTTGCTTTGTGGGTATCCTTCGCGTGCGATCATGAATTGGAATAAAGCGTCTTGCTACAGCAAGAGGATTGAAAGTGGGATTGAGCATTTGCGAAGCTTTTTGTGCATTTGCCTTTTGTACGATAGGCAAAGAAGCGAGATTTTGTAATGCTTTAGAAGAAGGAGCTTTCCCGTGTATCGAAGAAGGTCTGCTAATATTGCTGATCGAAAGAGGATTAGGATCGCTCATCGTTTATTCCTATGTTAACTGGATCCTTCCTAATGGTTGTATACGTATTTCCGGTACAATTTCTTGGTAGGATACGACAGCCATTTCTGGATATTCTCCTTCGATCAACTTACGTACAAAACGACGTACATCGATTGCTGTAAGTAAAATAGGAGGCTGACCGCCGGTCGGAGTGGGAACCACGACCTTTCTAAATGCTTGAATAATGAGTTGTACAGAATCGGGATCGAGGGCTAAGTAAGAACCCGCAGATGTTTGCTTGATCGCTCCACGTACCATATCTTCAATTTCAGGATCGAGCAGATACACAGAAATAACAGATTGCCCAAGTGAATATTTGTAGCTGATGTAGCGCTTTAAGGAAGAGCGTACATATTCTGTAAGAAGAACAGTATCTTTTTCTGTCTGGGCCCATTCGCTTAATGCTTCGAGGATGGTGCGAAGATCTTTAATCGAGACTTGTTCTTGCACAAGCCTTTTAAAAATTTCAGTAAGCTTCTGCAAGGGAATTAACCTTGTCACTTCTTTCACAAGATCAGGATAGGATTTTTCAATAAATTCTAAAATTCCACGCATTTCTTGGATGCCGATGAAATCACTCGCATGTTGACGATAGAAATAGGAAAGATGCAAGATCATCACTTCAAGTGGCTTCCAGTATTTTATCCCTGATTTGTCCATGATCTCTTGGTATTTCATCTCCACCCATAAAGAGGGTTGTCCAAGAGAGTTTTTGGAAGTGGTGAAGGGTAAGTTATAACGACGTAGAATATCTGGATTCTCATTGGTGAGAAGGCAGCTTTTAAGGATCTTCCCTTTCATGATGGGAACTTCATTTAAAAAGATCGCATACTCATCTTTTTCTAAATTTTCTGAATCAGTGCGTACGTGAACTCCGGGGAAGCGTACGCCAAGATCTTGATAAAGGGCATGGCGCATTTTCGGAATCATTTCTTCTACTAAACTTGGACCCTGTTTTTCTTGTTTGATAAGAGCAGAAAGATCTTTACCTATCTCTAAAATCACCGGCAAGGTAAGGGCATATTCATCAACACCACCCCGAATGACAGCGTGCCCTTCCACATCTGTTTCAATGACGCCCCCTGCTCCCATGGCCTGAGCGCTTTTTGCTAAGGCTTTTTTACTTTTATTCCATGTATAGTACCCCAGGCCTCCGATTGCAATGGCAAGAATGATAAAGATGATAGACGGAAACCCTTTGATAAAAGCCATAGCAAAGATCACACCTGCCGCGATCATAATCGCACGAGGTTGATTTAATAATTGGGTTGAAATTTCCTTCCCAAGGTGGCTATCTTTTTTCTCGCTGGAAACCCTTGTTGTTACTATACCTGCTGTAAGTGAGATCATCAAAGAGGGGATCTGCGCAATCAGACCACCACCTATAGAGAGCAGTGTATAAATTTGTGCTGATTTATAAAGGGTCATGCCATGCATAGTAACCCCAATGATAAGTCCTCCTACAATGTTGATAACCGCGATGATAATTGAGGCGATCACGTCCCCTTTTACGAACTTCATCGCACCGTCCATAGCTCCATAAAGTTGGCTTTCTTTTGTCAAGGCTAAGCGAAGGTCTCTTGCTTGGTTCGCATCGATAACACCACTGCGCATATCGGCGTCAATACTCATTTGCTTTCCGGGCATAGCGTCCAAAGTAAAACGCGCTGCCACCTCAGCCACCCTTTCCGCACCCTTTGTCACCACAAGAAACTGCACGATTGTAATGATTAAGAAGATGATCGCTCCCACGACAAAGTTTCCTCCGACTACGAAACTTCCAAAAGCGTGGATGATGTGACCTGCATCTGCATGGAGCAAAATCATACGTGTTGCAGAAATTTCGATACCGAGTCTAAAGAGTGTTGTAATCAAAAGAACGGATGGGAAAATCGATAAATTGACCGCTTTTGGAATATAGAGCGCGACCATTAAAAGAGTGATAGATACTGTTAGGTTAACAGCAATTAAATTGTCTAAAAGGGTTGTAGATACGGGGATGATGATCATCATAATGATGACGATCATAAATAACGCAAGAAGGAACTCGCTTGATTGATTGATGGTATTGATAATCTTATCGCTAGCTAGAAACCTAGCTGAGCGATCTATAAACTTTTTCATTGAAAGATCCCCAAATTAGTCTCTTCAGACGCTTCCATAGCTGTGATCCATTGTAAAATTTCTGCAACTGCTTGAAACGTTTCTTCCGGAATATATCTACCAGCTTCGCCTTTTTCGAAAATAGTCTGTGCTAAGGTTACGTTACGCATGATAGGGACATGATATTCTTGGGCCGCTTTAATGATCAAATCTGCCATAACACCTTTTCCCATGGTAACTATTCTCGGGGCCGGTTCCTTTTCTGCTTCATATTCGATAGCCACTGCGATGTGAACCGGATTTGTAATCACAGCTTTAGCTCTTTTTACTGCAGGAGGCCCTTCTTGGTAAGCGACTTCTTGTGCTGTTTGTTTACGCTTACTCTTAATATGAGGATCGCCTTCTGTATCTTTAAATTCTTGCTTTACCTCGAATTTTTCCATTTTCATTTCTTTGGCAAAATTCTTCTTTTGGAAAAAGAGATCAAAAAGACCGATCAGCAAAAAGAAAATCCCCACACGAATTGCCACCGTAATTAAGAAGTCATTGACCACCGATGCGCTCGCAAGGACTGGAATTAAGACAGAAGAGATAATTTTGGGAAGCATATTCCACAAAACGATGTAAATAATG
>DAIEPN010000227.1 GCA_027348355.1 Chlamydiota bacterium
TTCCTTTTTTGTGGGGATCTTTTAACAACATTTTCCATGACTTTATTCGGTCTTACTCCTATGGCAATGACTGTTTATTTTGGATCTATTCAAAATTGTTTGAGTAAAGCAAGTAAATACTCTGTCTTTGACGCTTCTAAAGAAATGTCCTTTTTGTCACTCGATCAAGAGTCTCGTATTAAAGGCAAAGCTGCTATTGATGGTCTGGGATCTGGTATTGGTAAATCAGGTGCATCCCTTACCTATCAAGGATTTATTATTCTTTTAGGAAGTGTGGCCTCGTCGACTCCCTATATTGCAGGGCTTCTTATTGTGGTTCTTGCTTTATGGATGGTAGCTGTTGTAAGCGTTGGTAAACAATTTAAAATGGCTACTGATTACGAAGGCCTGCCAGTTGCCGATCACTCTAAACAAGAGTCTGAACAGGCGCTGCAGACATAAATCAACACCTACTAGGCTCTTTCATGCAAGAAACAATTAGCCCATCTCTAAAGCCTTCGACAAAGGCATTGTTTCGTGCTCGAATTTTTCTACTCATCTGTGGATTTGTTACAAAAAGTAATGGGATTTTTCTTGCGATTAACCAGGGTTGGTTTGGTCTTGATTATACAAGGACCATGCTTGCGCCTCTTTGTTTTTTCCTTGCTTCTTTTTTTATTGCTCCTATAGCAGGAGACCTCCTTTATCGGTTCGGCTATAAAAGGGGAATGATTGCAGGACTGCTTATGTGTGCAGTTAGCTGCTGTTTACTCTATATTACCTATATCAATAAGCAGTATATACTTTTCCTTGTTTCGATTTTTTTGCTGGGAGCTGGGGTTAAATTCATGCTTGTTGCAGGTTCCTCTTATGCAATTGTTTTTGGGCCGAAAGAAACTGAGTCTGGGAGGTTGAGCATTACACAAGCATTTTATTCTATTGGTTCTCTTGTTGCGCCCGGGGTTCTTTTATGGGTCTTCTCTTCTGAAAACGCCGACAAGCCTTTGGTTGTAGCTTTTGCGTACATCGCTTTTTTTCTAGCTTGGATGGCAATCTGCTGGGGAATCTATCGAATCAAAAAGTTGCCTGTTAGAAAAGAAACTATTATATATCCAGCTAAGAAGGGAATCTTTGATATTTTTCCTCCTTTTACACTTTCCCTTGCAGCAGGTTTTACTGCGATGTTCATGTACATGGGAATTGAAGTTTGCATGGATAGCTTTTTAGTTAAATTCCTCCACGCTCCTGAGGGTGGAGGATTGAGTTTGCAAAAGTCACTGAGCTTATTTTCTCTGTATTATTTAGGGTTTGTTGTGGGAAGACTTATTGGAGCTCCTGTGTTAAATCGGATCCCTTTATCCATGGCCCTTTTAGTAAATAGCGTAGCTGCGGTCGCAACATTTGCCGTTGGACTCTATCTTCCTCCTGAAGCTATTTTCCTTATGATAGTCGTGTTGGGGCTTTGTAATTCGGTGATGTATCCCCTGATTCTGGCGATCGGGGTTAAGTTAGAAAATGCTCCTGCATCTAAAGTAGTAGGATTCTTAAGTACTGCAGCAATAGGAGGGGCTTTATTTCCTGTGATACAAGGGTATCTTGCAGATACGATGGGCCTGCGTTTTTCTTTTATTCTTCCGGTTTTCGGCTATGTAGCTCTTTTCATGTATGGAATTTTTGTGCGCAGAAAAGAAATCGCTCCTTCTAAAGAAAGAGAAGCTGTATTTATTCAGGAGAAAAGTTCAGAGCAAGAGAATTAATACAGTACCTTTTCCCTAAAGGTTCGGGTCCATCATCAAACACATGTCCTAAATGCGAACCGCATTTGCTACATAGAACTTCTATTCTTATATAACCAAGACTCTCATCTTCAGCATAGGTTACTTGATCTTTTTGCGAAGGCTTCGTAAAGCTCGGCCATCCACATCCTGAATCATATTTATCAATCGAAGAAAAAAGATTTTGTCCACATGCTGCGCATGTATAGATTCCCTTTTCATGGTGGTCGTGGTATTTTCCAGAAAATGCTCTTTCTGTTCCTTTCATTCTGCAAACCGCAAATACATCTTTAGGCAATTTTTTACGCCACTCACTTTCATTAAGGTTTATTCTTTTTGGAGAGTTGCTCATAAAATTTCTCGCTATGCTTTTTTGAAATAAAAGTTTATATGTTCTATCTATAGTGCAATTTTAGGAACAAGGCAAATAAATTAAGGATTTTGTGAGAACATCTCTGGTAACAAGGACGCTCTTTTGTTTGTATTTTTTTGCATTTGCAGAGCTTAGAGCTGCGGACTTCACATCGAAAGAAAAATATCCTGATTTAGTAGTTTTTGGGGCAGGTGCCTTCGATTTCTATAGAGATTCTAGAGTTGCGCAGCTTTCCTTTGAATACAGAATAGGGTTAAGTAAATTTCGTATTGCGCAAGCCATTATGGGGGCATTAATTCCTTTTAACGGCTCTCTATATTTATATGGAGGCTTCGGACTTGATGTTTTTTTAGGAAAGCACGTTGTCATTACACCGAGCTTTTGTCCTGGAGTTTATTTTAAAGGAAGTGGGAAAAACCTTGGCTATCCACTGCAATTTCGCTCTTCCGTAGAAATTGCTTACGTTTTTACTAATAGGTCCCGCATTGGAATTCAGGGATATCACATCTCCAATGGGAGTATGGCGGGGAAGAATCCTGGTGAGGAGTCACTTCTACTTTTCTATGCACTCCATCTCTAAATTCAATAAGGATCTAGGCTAAGTCGAACAGAAGTAGCTCTGTATCTTGAATAGCTTCAAACGATAGTTGTTTTTCAGCGCTTACTTGTAGTCCATCGCCAGCCTCAAGAGTATTTCCGTTGATCATGACAGGCCCCTTTACAATTTGAACCCATATAAAACGATTTGGGTTGATAAGGAATGCAAAGGAGTCATTTTTAACGAGGTTCAATCTATAGAGAAGAACATCTTGATGGATTTGTAGAGAACTGTCCTTTCCTTCTTTTGATGCGAGTAAATGAAGTGGTTCTCCTTGTTTTTTTGGAAACGTACTTTCATAATGAGCGGGAGTTAAGTTGTCCTTATCAGGATGAACCCAGATTTGCAGAAGATGGACTGGCCATTCTGAAGAAGCGTTATATTCGCTATGGATGATACCAGATCCTGCTGACATGAGCTGAACATCGCCCTGTTTTATGATTACTTTGCAGCCTGTGCTGTCTTGATGCTGAAGCTCACCTTGAATAATGTAGGTGAGAATTTCCATGTTGTCATGTGAATGGGGTGCGAACCCTCTAGATGGCGCCACAATATCTTCGTTGATTACGCGTAGAGATCGAAATCCCATGTGGTTTTCATCATAGTATTCACCAAATGAAAAAGTATGAAAGCTTTTAAGCCATACTCTTTCACTTTTGCTCCTGTCCTTTCCTTTTCTACTCAGTAACATAGGGTTTTCCTTTTCTTTCTAATTATAAGAGCTACTGTTTTAAATGAAAGAAGAGAGAGAGTTTTGTGTAAACATTCCTTAGGATTTTAAATAGAAAAAACGGATTTTGAGGGTGATCAAAATCCGTTTTTTGGGAAAGAGGGGATAACTTTATTTTTTCTTGCAACGTTTGCAGATCGCATTCCATCCAAGAAGGCGATAAGCTGCGCCAAGACCTACAACTGTGTAGATAACCCGAGAGACAGGGGACATAAATCCAAAAAGTGTGTCTACGAGATTGAAATTAAAAAGTCCTACGAGACCCCAATTCAATCCGCCTATGATCAATAGGATTATAACAATAAGATCTAACGTTTTCATCATTTCTCCTTACGATTGATGTTCACGAAACTTAAGTCTTTAATTTGAGATATAAAACCTACTTATTTTCTTGTCTAGTTTATTTCTTCTTTTTATATTTCTACTTAACAAAATAGTAAGGATGTTTTATGACGCAAAGATCTTTTTCAATTCCTTTACTTGGCCTTGGAACATGGCAGCTTTTTGGAAAAGAATGCGAGCGCGCTGTCAAAGAAGCTTTCGAAATGGGATATCATCATATTGATACTGCGGAACTCTACGAGAATCAGAAAGCGATAGGAAAGGCGCTTCAAGGAATAGACAGAAGCAAGATCTTTATCACTTCGAAATATTCCTTAGATAGCGTGCGAGAAGGGCATGTTCTCCAAGATGTAGAAAAGCTTTGTGATAAAGCGCTAAGCGAATTGCAGACGGACTATCTTGATTTGTATTTGCTACATTGGCCTGATAGAACTAAACCTATTTCTGAAAGCTATACAGCGATGCATGAGCTAGTTCGTAAGAGGAAAGTGAAACATATAGGGGTTAGTAATTTCACAATACACCATCTCCAAGATCTTTTGAAATTAGGTGTTCCGATCGCTGCAAATCAAGTAGAGTTTCATCCTTACTTGTATCAGAAAGAGCTTTGGGATTTTTGTGAATTACATAACATTATGCTGATTTCGTATAGATCTTTAGGCAAAGGAGCTTTACTCGAGGATTCTAAGTTAAAAGAGATTGCAAATCAGTATCAAAAAACAGTTGCACAAGTAATCTTACGTTGGCTTATTCAGAAGAATATTCCCGTTATTCCTAAAGCTTCCTCCCGATTGCATTTGAGAGAGAATTTGGAAATTCTAACTTTTTCTTTGGATGAAAAAGATAGCATGGCAATTGACGTCCTTCATAGAAATAAAAGGTATTGTGGAGAGTCCGATCCTGAATTTACGTATTAGTTTGCTTGAGCAATTTTTTTGGCAAGACCTTGAAAAAGTAGCCTGTGGAAAGGAAAGCTTGTATACCAATAAACTCTTCCCCAAACCCCACGCGGGCGAAACGTTGCAGTTTGTTCTAGTGCGTATCCTTCCGGGCTTGTAATGATCTTAAATTCTAGCCAGGCTTCTCCAGGAAGTTTCATCTCGGCATAAAGTAATAATCTTTGCTCTTTAGGGTCAGCAAGGATAACTCTCCAAAAATCAAGGGCATCCCCGGCTTGAAGATTTGTTTGATCTCTTCGCCCTCTTCGAAGTCCCACTCCTCCAATTAGTTTATCTATGATTCCGCGTAGCCTCCAAGCCCAGTTCATGTAATACCAGCCTTGGGTTCCTCCAATTGTCCAAATTTTTTGCAAAACCTTTTCATGGTCTTGTTTAAAGGGGATGATTTGTTTGTCAAAGAGGCATCCTTGTTTTGGGATTTGGATGTATTCTTGAAAGGTCGGGGGTAAGTTGCTACTGGTCCAAGAATCAGTCCAACTGGAAAGGACGACGCTTTCATCAATTTTAGAAAATGCCCTTTGTACCGCTTCTTCGTAACAAAGGCAATTTTTTGGTAGGATTTCTTGGATAGCATGCTCAGTACAAATAGCGTTACTTCTTAGGCTCTCAACTAAACTAGAAGCGAGCGCATAGTTAGTAGAGGTTACAAAATAGAGCCAATAGGAAGATAGTTTCGGAGTAAGTACGGGAACCGTTACAATTAACCTATGAAGTTTTCGGATTTTTGCAAATCCAAGAAGCATCTCTTTATAGGAAAGGATATCAGGTCCTCCTATATCGAAAGTTTTGCCAAAAAGTTCTTTATGGTCGATTGCTTGCACCAAATAATCAATTACGTCATAAATGGCGATCGGCTGGCAAAGATGAGAGATCCATTTAGGGGCTACCATAATCGGAAGCTTTTCAACAAGGTCTCGAATGATTTCGAAAGAAGCACTTCCGGCTCCAATAATTATGCCTGCTCGAAAAGTTGTTACGGGAACATTTGAAGTTTTTAAGGTATCCTCTACATTTTTTCGTGAGAGAAGGTGTGGAGATAAGGATTCTTCATTGAGTAACCCACTTAAGTAGATGATTTGCTTTACTTGTGTTTTGGAAATTCTTTGAATGAAATTTTGGGCGCACAGTTTTTCTAGGTCTGCAAAATTATGCTTTTCTCGGCTCATGGAATGAGCTAAATAGAATGCGATTTCAATATCCTGAGGAATTTTTTCAAGTGTTTCTCTTTTGAGAAGGTCTACTTCTATGATTTGGACTTTTTGAGTTATATGTTTAGGGATCTGCAACCTTTGCCTGTTTCGTATGGCAGCAATAACTTCATGTCCTTGTTCTAGTAAGGTAGGGAGTAATCTTTTACCAATATATCCGTTCGCACCAGTGAGCAAAATTTTCATTTAAAGCCAAAATTCATCGTAGATTTCGCTATAATCTTATCAATTTTTTCTTTTACAAAAAGGTTTATCAAAAAGATTTCTAAGAAAATCACAAAAATATTTGCAAGAAATCTGTCTATTTAGGTATGTTGTTGCACATCTTCGAAAGAATTCACGAAAAAGTTGAATCTTACAAAGAAAAGTGAGGGCAAAGACCCTTGCAAAGTTGTTTTGACAGTAGAAAAGAAGTGATGTACAAGATTTAAACAATGAAGCTTGTGAGGCTTTTCTAATTCATTAGAAAAGCCCCGAAAATTTTATTTATATATCAAATTCAAAATTTTTTATTGAGAATTTGATCTTGGTTCAGATTGAATGCTGACGGCGTGGATGAGGCATGCGAGTCGAACGAAATCATAGGGCAACTTGTGATTTAGTGGCGGAAGGGTTAGTAATACATGAATAACTTGCCTTTAACCTGGGGATAACGACTGGAAACGGGCGCTAATACCGAATGTGGTGGCTGGGGGGAGATCCCGGTCATTAAAGTTGGGGACCTTGAAAGAGGCCTTGCGGTTATAGAGAGGTTCATGGGATATCAGCTAGTTGGTGTGGTAAAGGCGCACCAAGGCAAAGACGTCTAGGCGGATTGAGAGATTGACCGCCAACATTGGGACTGAGATACTGCCCAGACTCCTACGGGAGGCTGCAGTCGAGAATCATTCGCAATGGGCGAAAGCCTGACGATGCGACGCCGTGTGAGCGATGAAGGCCTTCGGGTTGTAAAGCTCTTTCGCTTGGGAACAAGGGATATATGCGAATAGCATGTTGACTTGAGTGTACCAGGTAAAGAAGCACCGGCTAACTCCGTGCCAGCAGCTGCGGTAATACGGAGGGTGCAAGCATTAATCGGATTTATTGGGCGTAAAGGGCGCGTAGGCGGGTTTGTAAGTCAGATGTGAAATTCCGGAGCTTAACTTCGGAGCTGCATTTGAAACTATGAGCCTAGAGGGTAGGCGGAGAAAACGGAATTCCACGTGTAGCGGTGAAATGCGTAGATATGTGGAAGAACACCGGTGGCGAAAGCGGTTTTCTAGCTTATACCTGACGCTGAGGCACGAAAGTAAGGGGAGCAAACAGGATTAGATACCCTGGTAGTCCTTACTGTAAACGATGTATACTTGATGTAGCTGGGCTCAACCCTGGCTGTGTCGGAGCTAACGCGTTAAGTATACCGCCTGAGGAGTACGCTCGCAAGG
>DAIEPN010000229.1 GCA_027348355.1 Chlamydiota bacterium
TGATGAATATAGACGAGTGTAAGTTTTCATCTGTAACTTATATTATGTTTTGATGCTACAGTGTGCAAGATTGCAGCTAAAAAATGGGAAAGAAGCGAATTAAGTTTAAAAAAAAACACGAATACTGAACAATCAGTTTTCTTTTTGATCCAATATGAGGAGAATCAACCTATGAAATCGAATGTAAAAAAAATATGGGCAATTATTGCAACATCTTTGCTTGCTACATCAAGCATGGCGCATGCTGCTTATGGAGACTCAAATCATCAAAAACAACAAGCAAAACAACCAAATCAAAAATCTGCTGCTAACGGAAAAAGTAACGAAAGGGTCATTAATCCAGCTGCAAGACCCATTTTAAACAATGCTCTCGATTTCTGGATCGACGGCGAGCTCCTCTGGTGGAAAGCACGAGAATCAGGTCTTGATTATGCTACAAAAGTACACTCAAGAGAGTTCATAGTAACTCCAGGAACCCCAACTCCTGGTACAACTCCATTTTCTGAAGCAGGTCTTATAACCCATTCAGGAGATGTAAAAAACCCCCATTTTCATTGGGAATTTGGAGTTAGAGCAGGCCTTGGATTCAACTTGCCATTTGATGGATGGGATATTTCTTTGGCTTGGACTCACCTAAATAGCCATGCTCACCGTAATGGAACAAGCGCAGATCCTATCTATGGAGATAGAATTATTCCAAAATTCCAACCAGTAGCAGTCCCAGATCAATTTTATACTTCTACCTTCGCGAAACCTGATTGGAGACTCCATTTTAATACAATCGACTTGGACCTTGGGAGAGAGTTTTTTGTAAGTAGACATCTCACATTACGTCCATTTATAGGAGTTCGAGCAGCTTGGGTTCATCAAAGATATGATGTATACACAAATCTTTTTACTGGCCAGGGTCAGAATGGGATCATTATCCCAAATCCAGCGACAGGTGTAACAGTTGCAGTTGACACAGTATCTATCAATAGCAAAGTTCATATGAAAAGCAACTTCAATGGCCTTGGACCTCGAGTTGGTTTTGATACAGAATGGCGTTTAGGAGCAGGTTTTAGCATTTATGGACAAGCAGCAGCTTCTCTACTCTTAGGGCACTTCGAGGTTGACTATAAAGCTAATCTGAGCACAAAAGTTACTAACGTTGCGACTGGTGTAGAATCTCCGGTGCTATCAGAGCCAAGCGCCCTTCATAATTCTTTCCACGATGCTAGAGCTACTGCTGACCTAGCAATTGGTATTCGTTGGGCAAAAAGATTTATGGATGATTCTTACAGAGTTCGTATAGACTTAGGATGGGAGGAACATATTTTCTTTTCTCAAAACCAGTTTATCTCCATTACGAATACTATAAACCCTGTATCACAAACTGCTGGCGGCAATGTACCAGATACCTCTTCTGTTACATCTGATACAAGTAGAAAAGGTGATCTTACACTATCAGGGCTCACTTTTGCGATTAGATTTGATTTCTAAACTAAATAAGTAGAAAAGATTAGTTTCTAAAACCGGTTTCCAAAAGAAACCGGTTTTTTTATTTACGCTCGTAAGAAGGAAAGAACTTCCTTAAGCCTTTTAATAAACTCATCGATCTCTTCAAGAGTATTATAAAGTCCGAAGGAAATTCGATTTAAAGAAGTTGTTTCGAAAAATTGCATGGTCGGTTGAGCACATAGATGTCCAGTACGAATTGCAACCCCTTTTGTATCTAACATTGTTCCTAGATCTAAAGGATGAACTTTGTCTATTAAAAAGCTAATGATTGCGCTTTTCTGTTCAGCTGTGCCAATCAAACGAAGACCTTCAATCTCAAGTAAACGCTTTGTAGCATACGTTGTGAGTTTATGTTCCCAATCTGCAATATTTTGTTTTCCTATAGAAGAAATATAATCAAGGGCGGCGCCAAGCCCAATGACTTCTCCTATGGGCGGGGTTCCAGCTTCAAATTTTAAAGGGGGCTCTTGATAGGTAGTATCCGTAAAAGAAACTCCAAGAATCATATCCCCACCAAATTGATAGGGAGGGAGCTCTTTAAGGAGTTCCTTTTTCCCATATAAAATTCCAACTCCAGTAGGTCCATATATTTTATGGCCTGAAAAGGCCAAAAAATCGACATCTAGATCTTGCACAGAAAACGGGATGTGCGGGGCGCTTTGAGCTGCATCAATAAAGACTTTAGCCCCTACTTTACGCGCCATAGAAATGATCTTCTTAATTGGATGAATTGTTCCCGTTACGTTGGAAATATGAGCAATACTGATTAGCTTAGTTCTGGAGCTAATCAACTTTTCAAATTCATCTAAAAGAAGCTCACCTCGATTATTTACCGGGGCGACTTTAAGAATAGACTCTTTTTCTTTGCAGATATTCTGCCAAGGGACAATATTCGAATGATGCTCAGTTTGTGAGATGAGAATTTCATCTCCCTTTTCTAAAAACTGTTTCCCAAAACAGGTAGCAACAAGGTTGATCGCCTCGGTAGTTCCTTTTGTAAAGACAATCTCATCACTTGATGCTGCATCAAGAAATTTGGCAGCCTTCTCTCTCACTTCTGAATATCTTTTTGTAGACACAGCTGCAAGTGTATAAATAGCTCTATGAACTGTTCCATAATTATTTTGATAAAAATCTGTGATTGCAGAGATAACTTGTAAAGGTTTTTGGGTTGTTGCAGCAGAATCAAAATAAAGTAAGTCCCTGCCTCCTGGTTTAAGATGCAAGAGAGGGAAGTCCCCTCGTATTTTTTCTACATCAAACATAAGAGCTCTTTTTCAAAGAGTTTTGAACGAAGGGTAAAAGATCTTTTTGCAAAAAGGTATGAGGAATTGCCTGAACAATTTCCTGACAGAATCCAAAAAGCAAGAGAGATTTGGCTTCTTCTTCAGAAATTCCTCTCGTTTTCAAATAGAAAAGTTCTTCATCTCGAAGCCTTCCTACAGTAGCACCATGAGATGCTTTCACATCGTCCGCAAAAATTTCTAGGTTAGGCTTACTATTGCATAGCGCGAACTCACCTAAAAGAAGGTTATTATTAAGCTGATAGGCTTCCGTCTTTTGTGCTTTTTTCTGCACAAAGATTTTCCCTTCAAAGCTCGATTGGGAAACATCTTGCAAAACACTTTTAAAAAGTTGCATGGATTTGCAGTAAGGTGCTTCATGCTGCATAATAACATGACAATGAGCTTGGTTTTTTCCTTTCAAAAGCTGCAGGCCCTTTAATTCCACCTCGGCGTTCTCTCCGGTAAGAAACACATGATAGCTTTGCCGAACTGTTTTAGCGCCATTTGTGAGGTTTATACTCTTTACTCTACTATCTCTCTTTGCACTCATCCTTACAGCATCAAAGCTCCAAGCAGACTCAGAAATTTTTGAAGCATTGGTTAGAGAAAAAGAGGCTCCTTCTTCAACCGCAACATCCATAAACCCATTCATCCAAAAATGAGGAGTATTTTTTGTTTGCAGGCTTACAACCACGTCAAGACGAGAAAGACTTCCGACAAAAACATGCAGTCTCGGAGCAATAAAAGGCGCTGTTTCTCGGCTCCCTGTGATGTAATGTACAACTTGGACTGGTACTTGACAGTCTACATTCGGGGGAACATATAGAAAAGCTCCACCTGTGTACAAACTTAAGTTTAGCATTGCAAAAGGATCTTTTTCTTCCTTGCACTGTTTAGTAAAACGATTTTGCAAAAACGCCCCAAACTTGGCGTTAGCCTCTTCCAATGAAAGGACTACGATATTTTCTGGAAGGTTATGCATAAGGGAGAGATCTTTACGAAATACCCCATTCACAAAAATAAGCGAAGATCCTGAAAAAGGTTCTGTGATGATAATTTCCTCTTGTGAAACAGCCGCAGTACAAGGGGAGAATTTCTCTTCATATAACTTCCGAAGAGGGAGATATTGAAAAGCTTCTTCCTTTCTATTTGGAAGTCCCATTTCTACAAATAGGTCCCAAGCCCTTTTTCGTAGCAAATAGGTAGGCTCCGAAGGAGAAAGCCCATGAAAAATTTCTTCCAGATTTTGAAAAAAAGCTTCTCTTTCATCGATCATACAAGGCTATCCTCATAGACCTGCCCTTGAGACAGGAAATCATATCCTTCTTTCTCCAGGCGCAGCGCAAGCTCCGGCCATCCTGTTGCCACAATTTTTCCGTCGATTGCAACATGTACAAAATCTGGGCGTACATAGTCAAGAAGC
>DAIEPN010000245.1 GCA_027348355.1 Chlamydiota bacterium
AAGAGGAAGTGCAGAAGGCTTTTAATGCGTTGGGAAAGGTTGCCAGAAGCATGGAATGCTTTTGCTCTGCTGGGACTAATATTTATGTGGTTACAATTTTTATTAGGATAAGTTCATAGTCTCCTAGATAAGCACTATGAAGAAGGAGATGAGTATTTGAAAAATGGCGACTATTCAAATGCAGCTCAATCATTTGCTAAAGTGTTCCAAAAAGATCAGAGACCTGAAGTTCAGGTAAGGCTTGGGTATTCTATGTTTCTTGCAGAAATTTATTCCATGCACAAAAATCCTGAATCTTTTGAAGCGGCTATGGTTCATATGAGAGCTGCATGTGAGCAGTTTGCAGAGTTTCAAAATGATCAGATTTTTTGGTTTGTCAGCAGTGAATTGCGTAATCAGGAGGCGCGACAAATTATTAAATCTTCTGATGTTAAAATGGATCAAGCAAATTTAGATTATGCATTGAATAATGCGAAAGCAACAATTCTAAGCGCTTCATCAATGTTTGAGACATATAGTAGTTTGACTTTATTCACTTTAACGCAAGTTTCGCTAAGTTACATAAAAGCCGGAGATCGCGTACAGAATAAGACATATTATGACTCCGCTTTAGAGTTGCTTACAAGATACGAGGAGCTCAGTCCGGAACACACATCTCCAGGTGTTGCATCTCAATTGGGGTATATTTATATGAATAAGAGCATTCCTGATTATAACTTAGCTAGAGAATGTTTTAACAAAAGTATTATTTTTAATCCTTCTGGCTCCGATTGGATTGAAAAACAGTTAGCACGAATAAACGAATTAGAAAATCAGTAGGAATTTTAGCACTCAGTCTCCTTCTCTGATTCTAGAAATTAAAGCGGCCTCATCTTTGGATGAGGCCACTTTTTTTGTCTTACGTAAATTGTCTGATTTCTTTCTTATATTTTGTTTGTACCCAGATTGTAAACACAAAGAGTAGACATAAAAAGCAGATTACTAAGCTTACGGGAAAAGAAGACACTTGAAGAGAGACATTGAAGGTTGTAGGAGAGTAGTAGGCAAGATCTAAAAGCTGCTTTGTAATAACGCTGTTTAGAGAGTGAATTATGTTACTAAGGATAGGGAGGAAGGAAAAGAGAAGGCCAAGGAGCAAAAGAGCAAAAATAAGGCTTACAATAAGAGGAATAAAGAGGTTATAGAAAAGGCTCATATAGGGGAAAGTGTGGAAAATCACAAGAAGGGCTGGAAGAGAAAAAATCGTAACAGCTAAGTTTAGAGCTAAGCTTTTGCGCAAAAAGCTGGTGAAGAGATAACCGTATTTGGAAGCGGTTGAGAGCTCTAAAGAGTCATGCAATGATCGTTTTGGGAGAAGATAGGCGAGGAGATTTTCAAGTTGTCTAAAGCTAAGTAAAATGGCAAGTGTACAGAGAAAGCTCAGTTGGAACCCGGCTTGTTTTATGATGAAGGGATTTAGGGTAATTTCAAGTAACATAGCGGCGCCTAGCACATTGAGCCCTGATGTTTTTCTTTGAAAGATTTTGCCAAGTAGAAAGAGGGAAATCGCAATCCACGCCCTAATCACGGACGCTAAGGGCCCCACAAAAAAGAAATAGGAAGTGACAAGGAAGAGAAGGCTCCAAGCGGATGCTTTGGGAGAGAAGAAGAGCTGTAAAATATAGTGGAAGAATGTGGCAAGGAGTGCAAAGTGAAACCCTGAAATAGCCAAGAGATGTGCGAGGCCGAGCTTTGTAAAAAAGAAAGACATAGTTCGATCTTCTACTTCTCCTGTAAAAATAGCGAAAAGAAAAGTAGACACTTGTTTATCTGGAATGGATTTTTCTAAATGAGCTTTTATGAAATTTTTAGAGTTGTATCTCATTTGCGCAAAGCTGAATGTATTTTGTAGCGGTCTCCAAGGAATCTCCTTGTGTGGTTTGAAAAAGATTTTTCCTGGCTCCTTTTCTTCGAGTGTTCCCCAAATCAAATAATCTTGATTTGCAATTGGAGCTTGTGTCCCTAAGGGAATAGAGATCTGGATAGGAATGCGGCGATAGGTGTCTCCTTCTCTTGAGAGGAAATGTTTAATCGTTCCTTTATAACTGAGATATTTGTGAAAAGGAGAAGATTTGTTTTGTAATGAGTTGATTGCAAAATGGCACACGCCTTCTTTCTTTTCTGGTATGTGAATCGGTGCGTTTTGAAAAAGCTTCGCATGAAAAAAGAAAAGGTACAAGCTTAAGATCAGTGTTCCTGCTTTGAGAAGCTCTTTTTTTGTAAAGAAGGGGAGGAGAAGTAGGACAATAGGAAGAAGATAAAAGATATTCCAGCTGGCTCCTAGCGCAGATCCTAGAAGAGCTGCGCTAGAGATAAGTAAGGCTGGATATTTTATCCAAAATTGTACGAAGGGAGCTAGTCTATTAATCGAGAGGAACATTCTTTTTCGGAAGGTCCTTGTCTATGGATCCATAAATCAGTCTTGATCCTCGCTGTCCCGTA
>DAIEPN010000249.1 GCA_027348355.1 Chlamydiota bacterium
TCGCAGGAACATTATAGAATAAAGAGCGCACTTCAATTGTAGTCCCCTTTTTACGAGCAGAAGGACTCACTCGAATGATTCTTCCCCCTTCCACCTCTATTTGCGTCCCCATGGAGTTTTCTAACGCCGTCGTAATCGACATTTTGGATACAGAGGAAATCGCGGCAAGAGCTTCCCCTCGAAATCCCATGCTCCCTAGAGTAGATAGATCATCAAATTGTCTGATTTTTGAAGTTGCATGCCTCTCAAGTGAGAGTATAGCATCATCTTTGCTCATCCCAACACCATTATCAATGATCCGGATGAGTTGCTGCCCTCCTGCGAAAATTTCTACATGAATCCGAGAGCTTTGTGCATCAAGGGAGTTTTCAACGAGTTCTTTCACCACGGAAGCAGGATTTTCTACCACCTCTCCAGCAGCAATGCGGTTGATAATATCTTCTGGTAAAACTCTGATTAAACTCATTATTTCTTCTCCCTTATAACTAATGCCGATGATATCCGGAAAAGTCCTTCTGAGCAGCAAAAAAAAACCGGATAGTAAAGCTATCCGGTTTTTGAATCGCTAAACAAATTAAGCGATTACTTCTTTGGACCTTTTTCTGGCCACTGTGGATTTTGTTTTTTCTCTGGGAATCCGCCACCTTGTTGTGGTTTATTAGGTTGTGCTGGACTTCCTGGTTTTTGATATTTGCTCTGATCAGGTTGTTTCATTTTATACTCCAAAGTTTAAAATAAAGATAAGATGAATTGATACTATATCAAAACTATCCATCTCTATAAACATAATTTTACACTTTAATTAAATAAAATAAAGAGTAATTAAAGTCAGTTATTTAAACAATTGAGAATCAATTTACAAAACAAAAAAACAATAATTTTTCCATTTAAATGAAAAACTCAAGCTCTATTGTGATCAAGCTTGCTCTAGTCGAAAATCAAAAAAACCGTTACGGTAAAATTTTAGCCCTTTAATGAGAAATACATGGTCCTTTTGCTTATATTTGGTTTTCTTGCAGGGATCTTTACCGTTCTATCTCCTTGCATATTACCGGTTTTGCCAGCCATTCTTTCTGCAGGAACAACCGAAGGGAAATTACGTCCCTTAGGGATTATTTTGGGGCTTATTACAAGTTTTTCTTTCTTTACTTTAACACTAACTGCTTTGATTGAAGAATTTGGAATTTCTGCCAACATATTACGTAACTTAGCTATTTTTCTGGTCTTTGCTTTTGGAATTGTGATGCTTTTCCCAAGACTGTCTAGTATATTTGCAAAATTCACCTATTTTTTCGCGTCCGCCGGTCAGAAAATTCAAGGTTCGCGAAAAAAAAACGGGCTTTGGAGTGGAGTAATTTTAGGGGTAGCTCTAGGATTACTATGGACCCCTTGCGCTGGTCCTATTCTTGCCGCTATTACAACGCTTGTTGCCACCCGCGGAATTTCTCTAGATGCATTCTTTTTAACCCTTTCCTATAGCATAGGAACAGGCATTCCTCTCTTTTTTATTGCCTATGGGAGTCAAAAAATTCTTCATTCTTCTCGCTTTCTATCCAAACATGCAGAGGGGATTAGACAGTCTTTTGGTGTACTTATGATTTTGCTTGCAGTAGCTTTAGCTTTCCACTGGGAAATGCTTTTAGAACAAAAACTAGTTCACTATGTACCGCAAGTATTTATTGAAAAGAATCCTCAAATTGAAAAAGGGTTAAAAAAGCTGAGAGGGGAAACATCAATCCATGGACAAGCTCCAGAGCTTGTGGGAATTGTAGGTTGGATTAATTCTACTCCCCTTTCTATTAAAGGTTTAAAAGGAAAGGTAGTTCTAATTGATTTTTGGACCTACAGCTGCATCAACTGTATAAGGACCCTCCCTTTTCTTGAAAAATGGGACGAAAACTATAGAGATAAGGGCCTTGTAATCATAGGTGTACATACACCTGAATTTGCATTTGAGAAGGATCGTGCCAATGTTGAAAAAGCTACAAAAGCTCTTGGCATTCAATACCCCGTAGCTCTTGATAATAACTATGAAACTTGGCAAGCCTATCATAATCAATATTGGCCTGCTCATTATCTTATCGATCAAAATGGCAACATTCGGATGATCCATTTTGGAGAGGGATCATATGCAGCAACTGAAAATGCAATACGTTCGCTTTTGGGACTCTCCCCTCTGATTATACAAGATAGAAAAGAAACTGCACGCGAACTGACCCCAGAAACATATCTTGGACTAGAGAGAGGTCATAGCTATACTTCTCAAATATCTGTTGAGACCAACAAAATCGTGCAATATTCTTACAAATCACCTCTTGAAAATGACCAAGTGGGGTTACAGGGATCGTGGAGCATAGAAGATGAATTTATTTTGGCAGAAGGTGACGACAGCTTCCTGGATTTAAATTTTTTAGCAAAAGAGGTTTACCTTGTCCTGTCCGGTGCTACTACAACGCCTCTTGAAGTCTATATGGATGGAAAATTTATAAAAGAAATTCGGTTCACAGGTCCTCAAAAATATGATATCGTCAAAACGGATTATCGAAGACATCAACTGTCTATTAAGATTCCAAAAGGGGTAAAAGCATATGCCTTTACCTTTGGTGACGAATAAATTTTTAGCAAAAACAAACATACAGCAAATAACCCTTTAGCTTCTTAAACTACTAATACCTTGCTATGTTATTCCTTTAGAAAATTTTCAAAAGAGAAAGCTACAGGACAGTTTCGTATAGATTCCCCTACGAGAAAAAGAATATCCAAGCTAAAATCCAGAAAAAACCATAACGTACTCTTTTATGCCAACTAGACCTATTGCAACATCCATTGTGAAAAAACTGCAGGAAGCGGGCTTTATAGCCTATTTTGCAGGAGGTTGGGTACGAGATTTCCTACTGCAAAAACCATCTGACGACATCGATATCGCAACAAATGCAACTACAGGTCAAATTGCAGAGCTATTCCTCAAGACAGTCCCAGTCGGCGTAGCTTTTGGGATTATTATCGTTGTGGAATAAGGGCATTCTTTCGAAATAGCATCATTTCGTAAGGAATCCGATTATGTTGATGGAAGACGCCCTACAAGTATTTCTCCTGCAACCCCGGAAGAAGATGCGCAAAGACGTGATTTCACAATCAACGGGATGTTCTACGATCCCATAGCTGAAAAACTTTACGATTTTGTAGAGGGAGAAAAGGACCTTCAAAAGGGAGTTATTAAAGCTATTGGAAGTGCTCATGAGCGTTTTTTAGAAGACAAGCTTCGCATGATGCGCGCAGTTAGGTATTCTACTAGGTTTAATTTCCCTATTGAATCAGATACGTTGCAAGCTATTTTGGCCCATGCTAAAGACCTTCTTCCTGCTGTCGCAATGGAAAGAGTGTGGCAGGAGTTTAAAAAAATGTCGCAATTTGCCCATTTTGACGCAGGTCTTATTACTCTCCATAAACTTCAACTTTTACAAACAATCTTTCCAGAGCTGGTGGATATCACCTCCGAAGAAATTCAAAATAGGCTCAAATCTGTAGAACACTACCCGAAAAATGCGCCAACAATTGCGCAGTTGTTAGAATTATTCCCTTCTTATTCTTTAGAGGAGGCGCTTATTCTCTGCGACTATCTTAAGATCTCCCGAAAAGAGAGAAGTTTTGTAAACTTTCTTTATCACACAAAAAACCTGATAGATCTTCCTAAAGTCTGGCAAAAAGAGCTTGAACTTTATGAATGGGCGGGATTCTATGCTGAGCCAGATAGTGAACTTACCCTACAAATTATCGCAGCTCATTACCCTATCGTAAAACGAGAGATCTTTCTAGATGAGCATACAAACAGAAGATCCCTTCTAGAACAGCCCATACTAAGGATTAGGGCCAAAGAGCCTATTGTAAGAGCCGAGCATTTACAGGCTGAGGGAATTGTGCCCGGAATTGGGATGGGAATGCTCCTCAAAGAAGCCGAAAGGATCTCTATCAATAAAAAACTCGAAAATAGGACCCTTATTTTAGAGGAGCTAAAAAAATCTCCATTGTGGAAAAATAGATAATCAATCTGAAAAATAGATCTATGGAGATATGGGTAAAGAAAAGCACTACTACCTAAAAATTGAGAATCTTTCTAAAAATTTTTATCAAAAAAATTCCCTTAGCAAGGCTTTAAATAACATCACCATGTCTATAGAAAAGGGGGATGTATTTGGGATTATCGGCCCAAGTGGAGCCGGCAAGT
>DAIEPN010000251.1 GCA_027348355.1 Chlamydiota bacterium
TTTCAAGACGGTTAGCTATGAAAACAGCTTGTAGGTTCCTAGTATCAAAAAGAAACCGGCGCAAGCTCTTCATTTGACCGCTTTGTATCTCATTATAGAATTCTTCTCGTGAATTCCATGGACATTTAGAAGTAGCTTTGAGCCAAGAAGGCAAAGTTGCACCTTCATTTTGGAGGAATGTAAGCAACGCTGGAAAAGTTTCCTCGAATCGCTCACTTTTATCAACCGGATACCAAATAAAGTGACCAATTCCAAGCGACGGAAAGTTTTCTCCTATATTCCAATTCGTCAATCCCTCTAGGGTTCCAGCGCATTCATTTTTCCATATTTTCTCCCCAATTTTCTTGGCATCTTGAGAAGATACGGAAAGAGAGAAAACCGGCTCTAAGCAAACCAGTGCTAATACAAGGCACAAAGTTATATATTTTCGCATTTGATCATCTCTCCCTTTTAAAGCTCCGTTGCATGTAGCAACTTACAAATCTCCAGAAAAGAAATCAATACGAAAGGAAAGTAAACAAAAGTTAGAGAAAAGAGGCTTTATCTACACTTTCTGACCTGCAAATTGAATCGCCTTTGAGCCGTATTCATACCACCACTTGTTGTACTCGCAGACTTCTGGTTTATATCCTTTATCTCGAAGAAGTGCAGTTACAGTAGGTTTATCCGCATATCACATTCCCAACGATCGATTCATCGATATCGTCATCATAGCCCTTATTAGATCTGGATCTCCGATCATTGCGCTTGCAGGAATCTCTGGCATAGGGAAAAGGTTCTCAATGATACAACCTCCTACTCCTAGCGAATCATAGATTCTACCCCAAATGATTTTAAATTTTTTCGGATCACAGTAAGGAAAAGAATCCTTAGCTAGAATGATACGAACATCCTTAGGAAATTGGTATGTTTCCATGTCTTCACAGACAAGTCGCAGCCTACCTGTAGTAATCCAACTTTGATCAACTGCACATACAGATCTTCTAAGGTTGGCAAGCACCTGTTCTGAATTATCTACCGCGATCACTTCCCAACCATCTTTCAATAAATCGATAGCAGGCCCACTATTTCCGCATCCCAAGTCAACTGCAATGTCAGGCTGCATTCCTTCTTTCTTGAATTTAGCTAGAGATTTGTTAAGTAAAGGGTTACTGCGTGACTGATCTTGAGCAAGCTGCCCCCAAAATTCTTTTCTGTCCCCTTCGACTCGACTGGGGCGACTCTTTCTCAATTCTTCGATATGCCTCGTGAATCCCAATCTTTTCTTCAATTATTCCAAGTTGCACGCAGGCATGTTTAATCAACCTACAACAATCAATAGGACTCATGTTTTTCACTCTTTTTATAAGAAATAACTCATATTTTAATAATAATTTAATTAGAAAGAAAATTTATTGAATAAGAGAAAGAAACGGACTCATACATTTTCGCTATACTTGCTATCCAGCAAAAATTCATACAAAAAATAGAAGAAAGATGCAAAATGGCCAGAACTGGAATCGAACCAGCGACACAAGGATTTTCAGTCCTCTGCTCTACCGACTGAGCTATCTGGCCTTATTTGCAAAAGGAAACTAGATAATTACCGTAAAATTTATCAGAAGGGGTTGTTTAAAAAAAGGAAAATTTCAGAAAAGACCTAATTTTGAGAAGGATCTAAAGCCAGCATGTCTTGGATGATATGGACTGCTTCTTGCATTTGAAGGTCGTTCCCTCCCCCATTATTATCGCCCATGGATGTATTTCCAGATTTTATGCTTTCTAAAAATTGCTGAAAATCTCTACTGTTCTTCTGACGGTATTCAGAATTTTTTTGGAGGGTAGAGAGCATTTTTCTCCAATGCAAATTCTTTTGTTGAATATTTGGCAAATAATTTTTTTTCATCCAACTTTTAGTCTGCGAATCTACATCATTTAAAGAATCTACAAATGCGGAAGCAACATGATCGTTAGGAAGACAATAATCTAAAAAACGCTCCCCTATGTTGTAATAGGCGTATTCTGTAGGAACGATAATATCTGCTTTTACTCCTTCCATTTGGGTAGACCTTCCGGAGACAGTATAGTATTTTCCAACCGTTACTTTATAAAAGGCATGCGCCTTCGCTTCGGTGACTGTCTGATATTGGATCGTTCCTTTCCCATACGTTCTTTCATCCCCTACGATAAGAGCAGACCCATAGTCTTGCAAAGCTTGCGCAACAATTTCTGCAGCCGAAGCCGAAGCTTTTGAAGTTAAGATTAAAAGAGGTCCTTGATAGTACACTCTACCATCTAGCTCCCGCAAATAACGAATGTTGTTATTTGCGTATTTGGAAATGACAATCACACCATTAGTAATAAAAAGACCTGCAACTTTAACAGCCTGTTGAAGAAATCCGCCAGAATTATGACGAAGATCTAAAATCAAACCTTGAATTTTCCCTCTCTTTTTAAGCTGAATTAAAGCTTTACGAATATCTCCTTCGCACCCAGCCCCGCTGCGATTTTCATAAAAGGAAGGAAGAGTAAGCTTGGCGATAATTCCATCTCCGAAGTGTTCTGATTCGTATTTCAACCTCTCATCTTGCAAAACGACTTTTTCTGCGGATAGTTTCACAGTAAAATCTGTAAAATTGCCCTCCCCCTCATTTCGACGAAGGGAAAGTTCTACTGCCCTTTTACTTCGATCCGTTATTTCTCGAACGAGCTGTTCATAAGAGATCCCTTGCACGGGCTCGCCATCTATTTCGCGAACATAATCCCCTATTGTAATTTTTCCACTTTTCTCCGCCGGAGACCCTTTAACAATCCCTCCAATTTCAACCCCTTGTAAAGTTTCTCTAAAAACAATTCCTACGCCTTCAAACTCCTTTTCTAAGCTCATACGAATTTGCAGGGCTTCTTCTGTAGTAAAAAAAGCCGTGTGGGCATCTAAACTCTTTGCAAGAGCCTTTAACACGTGCATTGCAAAAATATCCTCGTCTTCTTCGTATGAGAAATCATACGATTCCTCAATTCGCCGCTTTTTCTTCTCATAATATTCAAAAATTTTAGCCCTGGTCTCAGCAGTCCAAGGAATATCGCTATACATAGATTTTTGCGTAAGAAGAAAGTCTATGGTCTGCTTTTTTATCCGTTCGTACAATTCATCCTCACTTCGGGCATAAGATAAATAGGACTCTTTAGAGCTTTTTCTCATTTCTGAAGTAGCAAAAATAAGTTGCTTTTGAATTTCATGACGCATTTGGCGAGATCGCTGAAGACAATTCAAGAAAATTTTATGCAGATCTCGATAAGAAGAGAAGTTTCCTTTCTCATAATTTCGATGAACATTATGCAACCTGGAAGACTCCATCTCTAGAAAAGGGGCAACTTCCTTTAGTAAAATATAATTTTTATCCGGGTCAAATTTTTGCAAAAAAATCTTAAAAGATCTTTTTATGAGCTGAGGCGTAAGCTTTTTATGCTCGACATGATATTCAAGGACCTCCTCCATCAAAGAATGAATATCTTGAATTTGAATGTACTGCTTTTCTGCCCGAAGGGAAGAGGTACAAAATACCAAACCTAAGGCAAGAATTCTAGAAATCTGGTGAAACTTACATGTCATATGTAAAATAATTTTATTGCTTTTTTTGGAAATAGCAAAAAATCCCTTCTTTTCATACAAAAAAATAATTTCAATTCAACCAATTATGAATTAAAATAAATATCAAAAAAACTCAGTTACACCTAAAAATCACTTTGCAAATAATTCAAGGATCGCGATATAGTTTCTTCGTATTGCTTTATCTATAGCAATTCAAAGAAATGAATCTCAAGGAGAAAGGCGAAAGATGCCGACAATTAATCAACTTATACGCACAGGACGTAATCCGAAGGTTAGACGTAAAAAATCTCCGGCTTTACAACAATGCCCTCAAAGAAGGGGAGTTTGTTTACAAGTAAAAACAAAAACTCATAAAAAACCAAACTCAGCATTACGTAAAGTTGCTTGGGTTCGTTTATCAAACGGTCAAGAAGTGATCGCATACATCGGAGGAGAAGGTCACAACCTTCAAGAGCACAGTATCGTTCTCGTTAGAGGCGGTCGTTTAAAAGATCTTCCTGGTGTTCGTTATCACATCGTACGCGGCGCGCTAGATTGTGCGGCGGTAAAAGATCGTAAAAAAAGTAGATCCAAATATGGGGCAAAACGTCCTAAGTAATCTTAGGATAGCTAATGTAGCTATCCTGGCCCGTAATAGCTTTTGTTTTACAGCAGCTTCTATTTCGGGTTGGTTTCTTAAAGTAAACCAAGTGAATTTACTTTGGGTCTATCGTAATCATAGAGTTATTCTGTAACAAAGAAAGGAATAGATATGTCAAGAAGACGTCGCGCAACTAAGCGAGAAATTGATCCAGATCCAGTACATAATAGCACGTTAGTTGCTAAATTTATTAATAAAGTAATGGTAAGCGGAAAAAAATCTGTGGCTAAAGCCATTGTTTACGGTGCTATCGAAAAATTTGCCAAACGCGTTAAAGCAGAAGATGCTTTAGAAGCGTTTGAGCAAGCTTTAGAAAATGCCAAACCTTCTCTAGAAGTAAAATCACGCAGAATTGGTGGAGCTACTTATCAAGTACCCGTTGAAATCGCACCAGAGAGAAGAACATCTATGGCCATGTTATGGATTATTTCTAATTCACGCGCAAAAGCGGGAAGATCTATGGACGAAGGTCTCTCTACAGAACTTGCAGATTGTTTCCAAAATCAAGGTGCAACAATAAAGAAAAAAGACGATACGCATCGCATGGCTGAAGCTAATAAAGCTTTTGCTCACTACAAATGGTAACTACAAGAGGAAAACATGGGCAAAAGATCGGAAACTGACAGACTACAGGATGTGCGTAATATTGGTATTATGGCTCACATTGACGCAGGTAAAACTACTTGTACAGAGCGTATTTTATTTTATTGTGGACGTGTACACCGCATTGGGGAAGTTCATGAAGGCGCGGCCACTATGGACTTCATGGAACAAGAAAGAGAAAGAGGGATTACAATTACCTCTGCCTCCACAACCGTGTATTGGGACGATCATAAAATTAACATTATTGATACCCCAGGTCACGTAGATTTCACTGTTGAAGTAGAAAGATCTCTTCGCGTACTTGATGGTTCCGTAGCTGTTTTCGATGCTGTAGCGGGTGTTCAACCTCAATCAGAAACTGTATGGAGACAAGCGGATCGTTACGGAGTTCCAAGAATCGCATTTGTTAACAAAATGGACCGAGTAGGTGCTGATTATTTCATGTGCGTTGATTCCATGCGAGAAAAATTAGGTGCAAACGCAATTCCAGTTCAATGCCCAATTGGCGCAGAATCAGACTTCAAAGGAATGGTTGACCTAGTTGCAATGAAGGCCTATTTGTTCCTTGATGAAACAATGGGCGCAAAATACGAAACTGTGGAAATTCCTGCAGATCTTCTTGAAAAATGTAAAGAAATGCGCTCTCAGCTCTTAGAAGAATTGGCAACAATTGATGAGTCTGATGAAGACTTCATGATGAAAGTCTTGGAAAGCCCTGAATCGCTGACAGAAGATGAAATTCATGCGAAGATCCGCAAAGGCGTGATCTCTCTAAAGATTAATCCAGTTGTATGTGGAACGGCCTTTAAAAACAAAGGAATCCAGCCACTACTCGATTGTATCGTCCGCTGGATGCCATCCCCTCTAGATCGTGGAAACATTAAAGGAATGAACGTCTCTACAGGCGAGCCTATGGAGCTTGTGCCGAGTGATGACAGTCCTTTAGCCGCTCTTGCATTTAAAATCATGTCTGACCCATATGTCGGAAGATTAACTTTCGTACGAGTCTACTCAGGAACTCTCGCGAAAGGAACTAATCTCATCAATACGACAAAAGGAAAAAAAGAAAGAATTTCTAGACTTCTAGAAATGCACGCTAACCAAAGAAAAGATCGTGATGAATTCTTTACTGGAGACATCGCAGCTTGTATTGGTCTTAAATTTACAAGCACCGGAGATACTCTCTGCGCTGAAGACAGCGAACTTCTCCTTGAGAAAATGGATTTCCCAGAACCTGTGATTTCTATGGCGATTGAGCCAAAATCAAAGGCAGATCGCGAAAAACTATCTATGGCATTAAGTGCTCTTTCTGAAGAAGATCCTACCTTCCGCGTTCAAACGAACGAAGAGACAGGACAGACGATCATCGCAGGGATGGGAGAGTTACATCTAGAAATCTTACGTGATCGTATGTTCCGTGAATTTGCAGTTGAAGCGAACGTTGGTAAACTAGAAGTTTCATACAAAGAAACGATTACAATTCCTGGCAAAACTGAAACTAAGTACGTCAAACAGTCTGGTGGTCGTGGTCAGTATGCTCACGTTTGCTTGGAAATTGAGCCAAACGAAACGGGTAAGGGCAACGAGATTGTAAGTAAGATTGTAGGAGGAGCGATCCCGAAAGAGTATATTTCCCCAACGATGAAAGGTATCGAAGAGGGTCTTGCTACCGGAGTCCTCGCTGGCTACAACTTAGTCGACGTAAAATTCGCTATCGTTTACGGATCGTACCACGAAGTCGATTCGAACGAAATGGCGTTTAAGATTTGCGGATCTATGGCTCTTAAAGATGCGGCTCGCAAGTGCAGTCCAATTCTCCTAGAACCAATTATGAAAGTTGTGGTTACAACTCCTGAGCAGTTCATGGGTGATGTGATCGGAGATATTAACCGTCGCCGTGGAAAGATCTTAAATCAAACTTCACTAAAAGGAACGATTCTTGTTGAATCTGAAGTTCCGCTTAGTGAAATGTTTGGATATTCTACACAGCTTCGTTCGCTCAGCTCAGGTAGAGCTACATATGTAATGGAACCTAGCCACTTTGAAAAAGTGCCAGCTAAGCTTCAAGAAGAGATTGTAAAAAAATAATCATTAAGAAATAGGTACTATGGCAAAGCAAAATAGACAAAAAATCAGAATTCGCCTGAAAGGTTACGATCAGCGAGTTCTCGACAGATCCACAGCTGATATTGTGGAAACTGCAAAACGTACAGGTGCGAGGATTGCAGGGCCTATTCCTCTTCCTACAAAACGAGAAATCTACACTGTATTGCGTTCACCTCACGTAGACCGTAAATCAAGAGAACAGTTTGAGATGAGAACACACGTTCGTTTACTTGATATTCTCAATCCAACACCAGAAACTATTGATAAACTAAAAGTTTTACCAGTAGCAGCTGGGGTAGACATTAAAATTAAAGCCTAAGTTTTTTTACGCTTTAATTTTCAAAAAGGTTTTCGTGAACTTGTCAATATTTACGAAAACCTTTTTTTAATAACCAGGATAGTAATAAGCTGGATAGTTTGGATCAGCTTGGTACATCAAATTATAGTCTTTCGTTTTTTCTTGAGATACCCACTTCCCGATAATCGATCCGTTATTCACGAGCAGAAAATAGTGATTCTCTACTATATAACCGTAGTTTAGGTTAATTTTTTCAATATACTCATATTCAAAAAGTTCTGGTCCCTTACGGGTAATTTTATAAGGATTCCCAATTTGAGGCTGAACCTCAGCTAGGGTAGAACCTATTTGAATATCATCAAAAGTATTACGCGTCATCATGGCAGAGCGCGAAAAACACCCTGAAAAAACCAAAAGAAAACATATAAACCATAATCGTTTCATAAACGCCTTCTATGTGGTTGTAGTTGGAGCTTTTTGCCAAACCTTTCCACGAATGAGTGTACGGAACTGATCACTTGTAACAAATTCCGCCCTCATCAGATAAGTACCATCTTCTTGCTTTTCATAAAACTCAAATCCTTCAAAACCTAGCTCTTTGATACGGAACTCCCAAGCGATAACTTTATCGCTAATAAGCCCTTTGCCAACAACTCTTCCTAAAGGTTCATTTTCAAGTTGTACTGAAAAACCACCAGGGGTTTGTCCTGATACAACTAAACGGTTATGCATAGTCTCTGAAAGGCCTTTCATTTGAATCTCTTGCAGACATTCAATATGTCCCTCGCTGTCAGGCGGAGAAACTGTCCATTTTGTGAAAAACCCAAGTTCTTCATCACTCATATTTAATTCAATTGAACCCTCTCCAAGCCAAGCGCCGGGAGAAAAAATAAATAAATGTTGCGACATCAAAACATAAACCTTCTGCTATAAATACTTTGTAAAATCCCTAAAGCTGTCATCGTCGATAATACTGACGATCCCCCATAGGTTACTAAAATCAGCGGAACCCCTGTAATAGGTAAAAACCCGCACATCATCCCTATATTTACTACAACGTGCATCGCTAGGTACACCGTTATCCCTGCGGAAAGAAGGCGTCCAAAACGATCTTTGGCAAGTACCGTCACCTGAAAACTAAAATAAAGCAAACCGAAAAAAAGACCTAGCAATATAAATACTCCAACAAGCCCAAACTCTTCTCCATAGGCTGCAAACACTGAATCTGTCGAGGCGGCAGGCAACCATTCTCTTCCAGTAAATTCGCTTTTATGCCACCCACTCCCCGAAATTCCACCTAAAGCAATCGCGGTCTGCGCAGCCTTTTGATGATAGGTATTTGGGTTCAAACGTTCAAACTGATAGTCTTTAATCACCTTTGTCACGTAAGGCCTCATCTCTTCATGCGAGATAATACCAAGAAATAAAGTCGTTACAAAGACAAGACCCATAGTCCCTAATAGGGACATATAAAAGACTACCTTTTTTCGCAAGCCCCCAAAATAAAACATAACAAGAGCAATCGGATAGAGAACAAGTGCTGTCCCAAGATCTGGTTGCTTCAATATCAGGAGAAAGGGGATAAAAACGATAAGAAGGCTTTGCATCACACCCCTTCCTCTTTCTATTGCAGATCCCTTATATTCCAAAAACCAGCTGAGAGTAACCACCACAATCAATTTTGCGTATTCAGAAGGTTGGAAAGCAAACCCTACAAAGGGAATTTTATACCATCTATGAACATTTTGTATTGCAGGAACAAAAAATAACCCCATAAGAAGGAGAATCATGCCTCCATAAAGGATCCATGTCCAAGTTCGTAGCATTCGATAGTCGATCCCTGCGAAAAATATGTATACAATCCATCCTAAAGCAAACCATTTCATCTGACTTTTGGCCATTGGCGTGAAAAGAGTCTCTTCTACTAAATCTATATGATCTGCAGTAGTAGAGGAAATTACAAGGAGACTAATATACATTAGAGCGAGAATGATAGGGATCGTTCGAAAATCTATGCTTTTAAGGCAGAAAGGACTCCACATATTTTCTCTTCTATTTTATAATTAGCGGTTCATTATTAGAATTTTAAAATTTATGAAACCCATACATAACATTTTTTTAGAATCTACAGATTCTACTAACAACTATGTTAAACAACATCTTTCTTCTTACTCAGAAAATAAAATTTATTGTGTAACAGCGCAAGAGCAAACAGCAGGCAGAGGAAGATTTGCAAAAACGTGGGTTTCTCCCAAAGGGGAAAATATATACGCAAGTCTGTATTTTACGATAGGTAAAGACTATCCCTATTTACAAAACTTAAGTCAAATTCTTGCCATTTCTTGCGCGGAAGTCTTTCACAAATTTTCCATACCTGCAAAACTAAAATGGCCCAATGACATTTTAGTTCACAAAAAAAAAATAGCGGGAATCTTAACCGAGACTATTTCATTCGAAGAAAAAATAGGGGTCATTCTCGGAATTGGAGTCAACATCAACATGTCGGAAAAGACAATGAAAAGTATTTCCCAACCGGCCACTTCATTAAAATGTGAAACCGGAAAAAAATATGATGTAAGAATAATCTGGGAACAGATCATTGGTAAATTCCTTGAAAATCTAGCTTTACTCGAGCTAAATGGCTTTCACAGTTTTTCCAAATTTTATACTGAAAATTTAGCCTTCCAAGGTGAAAAGATTCGAGTCTCTCACGGAAATAAGATCGTAGAAGGCATCTGTAAAAAAATCACTCTCGAAGGAACGTTACTGCTTGTTGATGACTATCAAAATGTCATAGAAGTTTCAACTGGAGAACTTTCTGAACCTTCTATCTAACTTACACTTTAAACAGCCGACCATGCATAATATTGGAATAATTTATGTCCTTATTTTCAAATACCTATAGTATATATTTTCGCAGTTACATATCACCTCGAGTAACCTATTTCCAAGAAATTCTTGGATTTGAGTCAGAAGAATGTAAAAGCCTTTGTCAAGAAGCCACTGCTTTAGAAATTAAAGAAGATGAGCAAACCACTTCCTTTCTTCAAAAAGCTTTTGTGCATCTTGCAACATATCCAAAACTAGAAGAGATTTTACAAAATAAATTCTCTAAATTACCTACAGCACAAATTGTAGATATTCTAAAAAAATCGATCGTCTCTTTGCCGTATGATGAAAAAAGCAAAAGAATGGTCGCTACATTCAATCGTCTTATCTCTTTTTCTAGTTTGAAGGAATTCACAGAAGTTCAAGATGTAAAAAGTAAAGCAGAAACTCTTGCTCTATTTCTGCCCAAACCTAAAAATTCGTACGAATTAGTTGTCAACTCTCTTCCCTCACATCTTCATCAAAAAAATTTTCTATTCAAATTCATTAATTACTTTGTCCTAGGCTTCTTCTACAGACTACAAATTAATCTAGATGAACGCCCAACCAGCATAAGTGATGCATTAAGTCAATTTTACATCTATAGGAGCTCTCTACGAGATCTATCCATACTATACAAAAAAATGACCCCCTACTTTTCTACAACTTGGAAAGTCAATTTAGTAGCTGTATCAGCTTTATTAGTCACAATTAGCCTATCTTTCATCGGATACAATCTCTATTATAAATTCCGCGTAGGAACCCCTCAACTCAATGAAAACGATTTTACAAATTTAAATAAAAAAGCTGCGAACGGTCTTTCACAAAGAAGTATTGGAAGAGAAGTTGAAAAGCAAAAAATTATTACTTCTTTGAGCCCTCCAAGCGGACAACCTCCTAACATTATTTTCTTAGTTGGTGATACAGGTTCTGGAAAAAGTCAATTAATGGAAAGTATTGCTCTCTCTATAGAGCAAGGTGAAGCTGTAGAGCTTTCTGGTAAAACCATGTATTCTGTGAATACCACCTACTTTTCAAAAGAAGGAAGTCAGTCATTCTCCATGGGTCGCTCTTTTGGCCGTACCTATACCAATACAGATTATACTAGCCGATTAGATGAACTTTTTTATGATTTAGAAGGCCATGAAAAAGAAATAATTCTCTTTTTTGACGAAGCACAAAACGGAGGGAGCCTTAAATCAGGTGGCAGCACTCTTTTAGAACAAATGAAAACAAAACTTCTCGAAAAGCAAATTCTTTGCGTATTCGCCACTACTACAAAGGAATATGAAGAGTTAATTGCCCCAAACAAAGCTTTTGTAGATCGAGTAGAAATTGTTAAGCTTACCCCCACAAATGATCAAGAAACAATGGAGATTCTTCAAGCTAGGACATCAGCTGAAATTCCTATCGAGATGGACGGCTATCAAGCAATAGTCAAAACATCCAATGAACATCCCAACTATAAAGATCGAGTAAATCCTCGCAAATCTATTCTTATACAGCAATATGTAACGAACATAGTACATGCATGGACTCCTACACGGATCGTAAATGCACTTCAAGCAAAACAAGCTGAGCAAAAAACTCTCGTTATGTTCTGTAGAGAAATGGATGGGAAACAAATAAATTGGATAGAAAAAGAAGGCGCCGAAACTGTAACAAAAATAAAGGTTCTTAATCAAGAGATAGCAGACCTAGAGAAGAAAAAAGCTCAGCAAACACAAGCTTATAAAGCAATTCGTCTACTCAGAAAAGATCTAAATGAGGCATGGATTGAGAGGGCTGAAGTGGCCCATAGGTTAAGTCAAGAACCCTCTCTCGATCCAGAAAAACAAGAAATCGAAGAAAAAAAGCTTCTTTTCGTTGAATGTATCCAAATTCCACTTCTTCAAGACATGTTAAGTAAGGCTCTTGACATGTTTAATCAGGAGTTTAACGAAGAAGTTCCTCTTAGGGTGGATGCACAATTAGTAGAAAAAGTATTTCCTATAAAATCGAGCTAACATTTTTATGAAAAAGTAAGCAGGCTCATATCTGGCGTGACTATCAGATCAGGATAGACTTTCGATCGTAAAATCTGTTCTATCGCATGGAGAGTTGCTCCTGTTGCAGAATGGCATGAGGTACAAGCTCCTTGGTATGCGATTACAAGTTCGCGGTCCTCTTTCAGCTCAAGAACTTTTACCCCTCCCGCATCGAGCTCAATGTAGGGACGAATATCTTTTTCAATCACTTCTTCGAGAACAGCAATTTTTTGGGCATTCGATAAAAGTTTCCAACCTGGATATTCGGTTTGATTTTCATCTGAAGTATTGACCGGAGAGACTACATAGTTTTCAGGAAGTGGGATATCACGGCATTTCTCTAACGCTTGATCTAATGCAGATAAGACAAGATTAATATGAGGAAAAGTCTCTGTAGGAAAGGCCATCTGCTCTGATCTGTCCGCAACCTGTTTATCAATCAAATCTGCACTTACCCTCGATGCCTGATCATAATTCTTGCGTAAGACAAGTTCGACTGCAACTTCTGCCGCGCCAAGAAGTGCTGAATTACCAAAAGCTTGGAATTTTGCATCAGCAATCACTCCATCTGAGGTATCAACAAGAAGATGGAAGACAATTTTATTTCCCTCTTCGATAGATCCTTCTTCCCCACTTACAAAGCGCATATCTTTGGCAAGAGCCTCTTCTTCCGTAAAAAATCCGATGTTTTTCAAATTCTCTATTTTGGATGCTAGCTTCCTGCTATAGGAGGCCCAAGTAAATGCGGGGAAAAACCGTGATTTTTTAGCCATGGGGCACCTCAAAAAAACCTTTTGAAGTTCGACTTAGGTTTTTTGCAGCGTCCAGAATGATAGCGATCGCATCATCAATATTTTTTTGTGTAGTCTCGTATGAAAGACTAAAACAGATCGAAGTGCTTG
The DNA here is from genome assembly GCA_027348355.1 of Chlamydiota bacterium. Lineage (GTDB taxonomy): Bacteria > Chlamydiota > Chlamydiia > Chlamydiales > Rhabdochlamydiaceae > JABEVM01. The sequence goes on from DAIEPN010000251.1 coordinate 13,037, forward strand.
CAAGTTCTTTCGAAACGCCGCAAGCCTGCAGAATTTCTGCAATTTTCTGAGACCTGTTTCCTCCAATGCTTGCGTATACGCCCTTGCGATGCAGCGCATAAAGCAAAGCTTCGTTGAAAATCCCAGGAAAGGCTATCACAGCTGTATTAGGAAGCCTTTCTACATTTGCAAAAAAAACTGTAGCTTCAGGAAAACCATCTAAGATCCCCTGCTCCAATCTATCACGCAGTCTTGCGGTTTCCATGCAAACGTGATCGAAATGTTCTTGCAAAAGTGTAAAGCTCGTAGCAAGCCCTCCAATAGCCGGAGCTGAACAATCAGGATCACCTACAACAAGTCTAGAGAGGAAAGAAGATTCTTTTTGCAAAAGTCCTCCTGTGCCTTTTGGTGCATGAAGGATGTCTCCATCAAATGTAAGATAATCAACTCCTAAATCCTGAAAACGGAAAAAAAGTTTTCCAAGGACCGAACCTGCATCCACATGGAATTTAACTTCTTTTTCTTTACACACCTCAGCTAAATCATGAATCGGATTAATCACCCCCGTTAAAGAATTTGCCCAGGAAAGAGAAAGTAAGGCACTACGAGGCCTAATCGCTTCTTGCAAAATCTCTTTTGTAAGCTGACCGCGACTGGAAACAGGCAACTTTTTACTCACGCAACCGAGTTTTTCTAGTCTTTCCAAGGAATGAAAAATGCTGGCCCCTTCAAGGGTCGTTGTCATAAAATGGTTTTTGCCATTTTCTCGTACCAAATCTGTATATGTAGATAAAAAAACCTGAGAGATCGCTTCGCTCCCACTTGAGGTAAATGTAAAGATATCCTTTTCACCCGCTCCTAAAAAGTCATATATAATTTGCAAACTCGTATTTGCAACCGACAGAGCATCTTGTCCGATCTGATGAGGAGCAGAAAGAGATCCCCAAGCAGTTTTAAATAAGGCATGCATCCTTTCTATCGAAGAAGGGAAGGGACGTGATGCAGTATGACTGTCTAAATAAATGCCCATGGTTTAGATCGTACCCCTATGCCATACGTTATCTTTAGATTCGTATGTGATGACAGACCCCGTTGCGATTTCCAATTCTAAAACTTGCTCTTTCGTGAGCTTATCCAAATACATCACAATAGATCTAAGTGAATTTCCATGAGCAGAAATATATACATTTTTCCCATGTTCTAAAAGAGGAAGAATTTTATTTGTGAAATAAGGGATCGCGCGTTTTGCTGTCATCTCTAAACTTTCCCCTTCTGGAGGTGGAACGTCATAGCTTCTTCTCCAAATTTTGACCTGGGCTTCACCGTACTTGTCCATTGTTTCTTTTTTGTTGAGTCCTTGCAAGCTTCCATACATACGTTCATTTAATTCCCAAGCTACATAGGTAGGAATGCACAACTTTTCTGTTTCTGGACTATAGATTTTAGACCATTTTTCCAAATGGCTTTCCTGCGGATGCATTACACGAGGGACCTTACCGCCTTTATGGGTACTCATTGCAAGCATCGCGGTCATCTGAGCTCTCATTAAAGAAGACATGAAAATGACATCGATTGGAATATCCGCTATTTTCTTCCCCCCTTCTAGGGCCTCTTGAATACCTTCAGTGGATAAAGGAATGTCCACCCATCCGGTAAATAGATTGCGCTTATTCCAGTCCGATTGTCCATGACGCATCATAATTAATTTTCCAAAGCGTTTCATATCCTCTCCCTTTTAGTTTTATTACGTAGTAGAATAGCAAGAAGCAGGAATCTTTTCTATCTGTAATAAAAAATTTAGATTATAAATTTTCTGTTATCTTGTTCATTTTAAGATAATAGACTTTCTCCTTGGAATTATGTCCCCTTGCTGATAAAATCACAGCCCTATGGAACAAGGAAAAAGACTCAGTAAAGTATTAGCAGCAGCCGGCGTCGCATCTAGAAGAGTGTGCGAAGAACTCATTTTCTCCGGAAAAGTCTGTGTAAACGGGCAGGTAACCCTTATCCCTCAGACTCTTGTGTCTTTAGAAAGAGATAAGATCACCGTTGGCGAGCGAATCATTTCAAAAGAAGAATCTAAAGTCTACTACATGCTTAACAAGCCAAATGGCTATATCTGCACTAATGCAAGACCTGGAAGTAAAAAAATTGTTTTAGATCTTTTCGAGCCCCTTCAGCATAAACTTTTTACTATAGGTCGTCTTGATAGAGAAACGACAGGACTTCTTCTTGTTACAAATGACGCTCATTTTGCAAATAAAAT
>DAIEPN010000260.1 GCA_027348355.1 Chlamydiota bacterium
ATATGACTTTTCTAAAGACCTTCTGCAGCAATTTCAAAGCGACAAATATCTATTTTCCCTTGTAGGCATTATCATTTTACTCGTTGCCTGCTCCAATATCATTTCCCTTCTCGTGCTTCTTGTGAACGACAAGAAAAAAGAGATTGGTATTCTACAAGCAATGGGAACCTCCCCATCAAGCATAGCGATTATTTTCGGACTCTGCGGAACTTTTCTAGGGATCGTGAGCAGTGGGCTTGGCATTTTAGGTGCTTACTTTCTTCTGCACAATATAGACACTGTTGTACATTTGCTCAGCTCTTTTCAAGGGCATGAAGCCTTTAACCCTTCTTTTTATGGAAACTCCCTTCCTAAAGAGTTAAGTCCTACAGCGATTAAATTCATACTCTATACAACCCCTTTCCTCTCCTTATGCGCGGGACTCATCCCCGCTATCAAAGCATGCCTTCTGCAACCTTCCCAAATGCTGAGGAACGAATGACAAAAAAACTGATTGTAGAAGCAAAAAATATATCCAAAACCTTCTTGACTCCAACGCCCCTTACTATTTTACGAGATCTATGTCTTGAAGTAGAAGAAGGGACATCTCTTGCTGTCTCTGGAAAATCAGGGGAAGGCAAAAGTACTTTACTGCAAATTCTAGGAACCTTAGAAAAACCCTCCCAAGGAAGTTTGCAAATTTGTGGTCAGATCGTCACAAAAAGCAACATTTCTCTTCTTCGCAACCAATATATCGGCTTTATCTTTCAATCTTTCCATCTCCTTGAAGATTACACGGCATTAGAAAACGTCCTTTTTCCAGCAAAAATTGCAAGAAAAGATATTTCTAAAGGAAGCGAAAGCTATCAGCATGCCCTATTTCTTCTGGAAGAGATGGGACTCTCTGCAAGAGCTCATTTTTTAGTGAAAACTCTATCAGGAGGGGAAAAACAAAGGGTCGCAATTGCAAGAGCTCTTTGTAATAATCCTCCTCTACTGCTCGCTGACGAACCGTCTGGAAATTTGGATCAAGCAAACTCTAGCGCAATTCATCAACTACTCATAAATTGCGTTAAAAAATGGCAGAAAACCCTCATTGTTGTCACACACGATAAAAAGCTAGCTTCCCTTTGCGACAGAGAACTAGTACTTGAAAACGGAAAATTATCAGCCCTGATACCCGAGGAGATCCTATGCAAATTCTAGTCATTGGGGCAGGCTACGTAGGACTTGTTTCAGCAAGCTGTTTTGCTGAGATGGGCCATCATGTAACATGCCTTGATATCGACACCCAAAAAATCGAAAAACTGGAGCAAGGTATTATCCCTATCTATGAACCGGGTCTAGAAGAGATGGTTCGCCGCAACATGCAAGCAAAAAGACTAAGCTTTACAACAAGCTACACTGATGCCGTAAAAGGAGCAAGAGTCTGTTTTATTGCGGTTCCTTCACCATCCAGAGAAGATGGATCTTGTGATACTTCTTACGTGCTTAGCGCCGCAAGACAAATAGCTTCCTGTATGGATACATATACCGTAATCGTGACTAAATCAACCGTTCCAATTGGTACATCACAGAAAATAGAGGAAGAAATCTCATTAGCGCTAAAACAAAGAAACATACAGGTCGATTTTGATGTCGTTTCTAATCCTGAGTTTTTAAAAGAAGGGTGTGCTGTACAAGACTGTATGAAGCCCGATCGCATTATCATTGGCACAAATTCAGAAAGAGCAAAAAAGATCATGCAAGAGATCTATTTTACTTTTACCATCAATCATGAACGAATTTTGATCATGGACCCTAAATCCGCTGAAATGACAAAATATGCAGCCAATGCTATGTTAGCTACTCGAATTTCTTTTATGAACGAACTTGCAGGTCTTTGCGAAAAAACAGGAGCTAATATTAGCCACGTCCGCTCAGGAATTGGTTCTGATCAACGAATTGGATTTCACTTCCTCTATGCAGGCGTAGGCTATGGAGGATCTTGCTTCCCAAAAGATATCCAAGCACTCCAAGCAATAGCGAAAGATGTGGGATATGAAACTCCCATCCTAGAGGCAGTGGACACCATCAACAGAAGGCAAAAAAAAATCTTAGCTAAAAAGATCTCTTCCTATTTTTCAAAATTAGGTGGCGTAGAAGGAAAAACAATAGGGATCTGGGGGCTATCTTTTAAACCAGACACTGATGACATGCGAGAAGCACCTTCAATTGAACTGATCCAAGAACTTCTTGAGAGAAGTGCAAATGTAAAACTCTTTGATCCCGTCTCCATGAGCAACGCGCAAAAAGTATTTGGACATTCTCCTCAAATTCACTGGTGTAAAGATGAATATGAAGCAGCACACGGAGTTGATGCTGTTGTCCTTGTCACAGAGTGGAAACAATTTCGATTTGTAGATTTTGAGAAAATTTTGCAAAATATGCAAGGTGCTGCGTTCTTCGATGGAAGAAACCAATATAAGCATCATGAAATGAAATCAAAAGGGTTTGACTATTTCGGGATCGGAATCCCTTCATAAGGAAAGACTATGACCTCCTTGAGCTGCCAAGATATTGAAACTTTTATTTCCGAGAAAAAAAAAATCATTATAGACGCTCTAAGAGAGCTATTTAGTGAAAAAATAGATATAGCGGAAAAAAGTCTTTTTGAAGCAGCTTACTACGCGATATTCCCAGTAGGGAAGCTTCTTCGACCTTTACTTACTTTTGCGGTAGCTGAAAGCTACGGAGTGGAAGCTGAAAAAGTCACCCTTCCGGCATGCTGCATCGAAATCATTCACACCTATTCCCTCATTCATGACGACTTACCTTGCATGGACGATGATGATTTCCGAAGGGGGAAACCCTCCCTTCATAAAACCTACACAGAAGGGCATGCCGTTCTAACCGGTGATTTCTTACTCACTTTTGCTTTTGAGCTCCTTTCAAAAGCTCCAACTCTCTCTGCTAAGCAAAAACTCTCTTTGATTGAAATTCTTTCTATAAAAGCTGGATCTAAAGGGATGATCGGTGGACAAAATTTAGATATTGCGTACACGGGCAAGACGATTGACTGGAAGATCGTGGAGAAAATCCATTTAGGCAAAACAGCTGCTCTGATCCAGGCATCTCTAGCTTTTGGCGGAATCATGGCAGAAGCAA
>DAIEPN010000003.1 GCA_027348355.1 Chlamydiota bacterium
TGATGAAACAGAAAGTTCCGTAATCTATGATTTTTTTGGTCGTCCGGTTCAAGAGACTAGAAACGGAATCACCTGGGAGATCCGCTATGATGACGCTTTGAGACGAGTAGTACGCACTCACCAAGCTACAGGACTTACTGAGACACAAGAGTTCGATGCCAACGGTAATCTTATTAAGTCTATTGATGCATCCGGAGCTATTTGGGAACAAACCTATGATGGACTTAATCGCTTAACTAGTAAAACGACTCCGATGGGTGAAAAAACCACATGGAGTTACCAAGGTGACAGAATTATCTGCATCGCTCCAAATGGAGAGAAAACAATAGAGCGATATGAAGCAGGACAAGTTGTGCAATCAGAAACCTTTGATAAGCAAGGTAAGCTCATTGCTCAATCTTCTTTCAAATATGATCCTGTACAAAACATAGAATACAGAACCGAAGGGGACATCACGACCACTACTCAGATGAATTTCCTAGGACTTCCCATTCTTGTAGAACAAGGTGATTTATCTACCTCTTATGAATATGATGATTGTGGCAATTGTATTTGTTCTAAGGATGGAGAAGGAAGAGAAACAAAGCAGGAATTTGATTCACTAGGACGAGTGATCAAAAAAATTCTCCCGGACGGGGTCGTACTTACCTATGTCTACGATGCAGATTCTAATCTTATAGAATATAAACTTCCAGGAATCGGAAATTCTGAAAACATAAGTTGGACAGCCGGCTATGATAGTATGGGAAGAAAATACTCCGAAAAATTGCAAGCAGCCGAGGAAATTTCTCAAGCTTGGAACTATACCTATGAAAATGGGCGTCTTATAGCAGCTCAAGATCCGATGGGGCGTATTCATGAGTATCTCTATGACTCTCAAGGTAGACGCATAAAAGAGAATGTAGCCGGATGGGAGCATGTTTACACCTATGACCAAAGAGGACTGCTTTTAACAGCAGAAGAAATAGGTAGGGAGCGTTCTCTAGTTAAGCGTTCATATGACCAATCAGGACGTCTTACAAGTGAATCTATTTTCCTTAATTATGAACTCATTCAAGAAACCCACCAAGTTTGGAGCGATGATGGGAGAAGTTTACAAATAGGCAATCACAAACGTGATTTCTATTATCAGAATGGTCAATTAGTCAATCTTGCCTCCGGCAATGTCAATCTCTCTTACTCTTATGATCTAAGCGGTCTCTTAAGCCAGCAGGCTGGGCCTTTAGCTGCAAGAACAATCGAGTATAACCAATCAGCTCTACCCAAAATGGTTCAATCCCAGTTTTTTGGGAAAATGTACCAAGAAACGTTAGGTTGGAATGATTCAGGTAAACTCTCTTCTCATAAAGAAAATGGTCAAGAAAGGAAGTTTAATTACACTCGTAGAGGGCATCTTCATGCTGCTTTTGCAGAGAAAGCATTTGCAGGATTGCCTCAAGCTACTTTGCAAAACGAGGTGTATGAATTTGATTTTGGAAGTCCGGGTCTTGGCATTCGAACATCTGGATCAACATGGAAAACTTCGGAAAATAGCTTAGATGCTTTTGGCAAAATTCTTGTTGAGGAGGTCAAAGGATATAAAACCAGGACTTCCTACGATGCAATGGGACAGGTCGTTTCCTATAGTGGTAAAAACTTAAGCTATGATCCTTGGGGAAGGCTTACAGATTGTTCCACAAATTCTTATATATGGAAAGCTTCCTATGATGCATTTGGTAGACGAATACAAACTATCTACAAACCAGTAAAAGGTGAAACGGCAATCACAAATTCCTTTTACGATCCGGAAAAGGAATTTCAAGAGATCGGCATTCAGGTTAATAACAAGACCTTCTGGAAAATGTATGGCACTAACTCTTGTGATGCTGTTATCGATGAGAATGGCTCTTACGTTCAACTTGTTCACAATGCTTTAAATAATCTAACAGGCGTTTTATACGAGGGAGGAATAGTTTGGAACTTTGACATTCCTTCAGCGTATGGGCCTCAGGGATTTCCTCAACCTATAGAACCCACACTTGTTGGGTTTGCAAAATCTCTTACTTGGCAAAGCAAGAGTGTAGATCCTACAGGTTTAATCTGGATGGGAGCTAGGTACTATGATCCCGTGATTGGGAGATTCATTTCTCCTGATCCTGTGAGCTATCCAATGTGTTTGGATCTGTATGTTTATGCAGGTGGTGATCCGGTTAACTATAACGATCCCGATGGAAGATTTGACTCTCCTGTTTTTAAGACAGCACAAGCTAGCGTAATTGATAATGCTGGATGGAATCTTGGTACACGTTTTTTTGGAGGTTTACAGGCTTTAGGCGGCCTTACGCAAATGACTGCGGGGATTGCAGGAGTGGGTGCATCAGGAGGTATCGCTGCATTATTTGGAGGACTAGGTGTAATTGCAGATGGTGTGGATAACTACCGAACGGGTTTTATGCAAGCCGTTACCGGGCAATATAGAGACAGTGGAAAGGTTACTGCCTTAGCCGGAATGGGAGTGCCAATAGAAATGGCAAGAAATATTGAATGTGCTATTCCTACGGCTTGGGGGTTAAAGAACTCTGTTATGCGAGGGCCTAGTCTTTTCGGTGGATTCATACAATCCACAAAAGAGTTTGTGAGAGAAGAGGTAAAACATTTTAAACCACTTACTAAAGATTGGTATAGAGATAATTTAAAAATCTTAACTAAGATGAATCCGCCTTCGCATATTGAGGCACACCATGTGTTTCCTCAGACTTTTAGAAAAGAATTCCTAAGAATGGGTGTTAACATCGATAATCCTAAATATCTTGTTTGGTGGGAAAGGGGTGTTCATCGAAGTACGGCAAGGGCTTATAATGAGAAGTGGGCTGACTTTATAAAATACAATGAAAATGCTACCCAAGAGCAAATTTTCCAAAAAGGAAGAGAAATGATGTCTGGAT
>DAIEPN010000046.1 GCA_027348355.1 Chlamydiota bacterium
CAGGAGATCTTACAAAACGTACTGAGGTGAAGAGTGGTGAAAATCACTAGAGATACCAAAGAGTACAGTATCCAAAAAATATCGGCGCAAAAAAGCAGTAAGAAAAAGAGCCGAGCTGCAAGAGATGAGAAAAAATTCCCCTGCTCAGATGAAAAATTCTCTTGAGCAAGAATATCTGGCACTTCTTTACCACAAAACTCTTTTTGAAGGATGCGCTTTTGCGCACTTTCGACCTTAGTGTGTATAACCGTCTTCTTCCCATCAAAAATGTTGTAAATTGCCATCGTTATTCCCTATTTCTTATGCTTTACTTTGTTGTATCCATTGAGAGCCGCAATACGGTATCCCTCTGCATAGGTAGGATAATTAAATACCTGATCGATAAAATAATCAATTCGAGCATTGAAGCTCATTGCTACTTGCCCAATGTGAATCACTTCTGTAGCTTCTCTACCAATAATATGAATGCCTAAAATTTCCAATGTTTCCGCATGGAACAATATCTTAAACATTCCAGGATCGTTGCCAATAATTTGATTTCTGGCGATCTCATAGTAATATGCTCTACCAACTTCGTAACTAAAACCCAAAGCTTTTAGCTCTTCTTCTGAATATCCACAATAAGAAATTTCTGGGATCGTATATATCCCAATTGGATAAAATGTGGGAAAGTGATGTGTTCTCACACCGAAGGCATGTCTTGCTGTAAGTCTTCCTTGTTCCATACTTGTCGATGCAAGGCTTGGCCCCCCGATCACATCACCTGCCGCATAAATATGTGTGAGGACAGTTTGAAAGAGCGCGTTCACAGGAATATATCCTTTTTGATCAAGTGTAATCCCTACGTTTTCTATACCGAGAGAATCTACATTCGCTTCTCTGCCTAGTGCATAGAGGAGCATTTCTGCTGTAAGCTCTGTCCCATCTTTACAAAGGACCTCTACATGGTCTCCTACTTTAGCAATCGATTTTAACTCCTTATTTCCTGCAACTTGAAGACCTAGCTGTCCTAAAGCCTTCTGAAGATGTAGTCCAACTTCTCGATCGAGAAGAGGGAGAAGATGATCTCTTTTATCAACCACAGTGACTGCAGTACCGAGCGCGGAGAAAAAGCTGGCGTATTCCGCCCCAATAATTCCTCCACCGAGGACTAACATCGTTTTTGGAACATGATCAATAGAAAGAAGTCTTGTCGAATCTAAAATCTTTTCATTATCAAAAGGAATTTCTAAAGGGTTGCGTGGCTGGGATCCTGTTGCAATTAAGAAAAATTCCCCTTTAATTTTGCACAGGATATTTTGATCTTTGCGTTTGACAATCAAGTGGTTTTTATCAATAAAAGTTGCCGTGCCGAAAACAAGTTTGATTTTATTTTTCTCAAATTGTTTTTCTAAAATAGTCCTTTGCTCCCCTAGAACTTTTTGAAGCCTATAGTTCAGATCATTGATCGAAATCTCTGAAATTAGTTTTTCATGACCATAAAAACTTCTTTTATAGAACCCTGTTAAGTCTAAAATGGCTTCTCGTAAGGATTTGGAAGGGATAGTTCCTGAATTTAAAGAAGATCCACCTAAAGAGTTTTCTTTCTCTATGACAATGACGCTTTTACCCAGTTTTGCAGCTTGGACCGCCCCTTTTTGCCCTGCTGGACCGGAACCTATGACTACGAAATCCGCATATAACTCTTCCACAAAATCCCTCTCTCCGATCCCCTAGATGTTAAAATTTTAATTTAACTTTCTAATTATTCTTGTTCAATAAGAATTAAAATGGTACGATTCTCGCAAATTCCATTAGGAGATTCTCATGTCAAAGGTATGTCAAGTTACAGGAAAAAAACCAGTAACGGGAAACAAATATACAAAACGCGGAATTGCGAAAAAGAAAAAAGGGATTGGTCTTAAAGTTACAGGAATCAAACGTCGTAGATTCTTACCAAACCTTGTAAAAAAGCGATTCTGGCTAGCAGAAGAAAATCGTTTTGTTACTCTTAGGCTTACAACTGGTGCAATGCGAACAATCGACAAACATGGTCTATCCCATATCGTAGCACAATTACGTGAAAAAGGTACCCACGTTTAAATCTTCTATCCCTTTCTCTTATCGAGGAAGGGATGCTTTTTCGCGCCTTTTACAAAGGCGAATGAATAAGCTGCTTCGTACTACTTCTTTTTTTATTGTTTCCCTACTACTTTGCTCTGCCTTTTATCTTTGGACTACAGTCCAAAATTCTCTTTTAGAACTACCTTCTAAAAAAAATCCTGTTCTTCTTTATTCAACAGAGTGCAACGATGACTTGCTTCTTCTCCATTGCAAGGCTTTGCAAAAAGCCAAAAAGTCTATTCACCTGACTATCTATGCTCTTACCGACCCCCATATTGTGAAAATACTTAACTCTAAGGCAGCAGAGGGCTTGAAAGTCTCCGTTTATTTCGATCCTTCGGCTTCAGGAGAATTACAAAAAAAGCTCCACCCTAAGATTGATTATTACCCGGTCGTTATGTCAGGGCTCATGCATAGAAAAATTTTGATCATAGACCATAAAAAAATTTTTTTAGGATCGGCCAATATGACCCCTCAATCTCTACAAGTACATGGGAACATTGTGGCAGGAATTCGCGATAAACCACTCGCTATAGAAATGGAGAAAGAAGATTTTTCTGAAATCGAGACCCATGTAGAAGAGCAAACTGTCGGAATCTATTTCCTTCCTGAAACAGGGAAGTCTACCTTGAAAAAAATGGAAGAGATGATACTGAGTGCAAGGAAAACAATCCACGTGGCCATGTTCACTCTCACCCATCCTGAACTTTTAGAAGCGTTAAAAATAAAAGAGATTAAGAGTAGTCCTGAAGACTATAAGGAAAGCTTCGATTTAATCGGGATGAATACAAGACTTTATGCGATATCGGGCGGTTTAACACAATCGGCAGAGCTAAATTACTTACTAACAGACGAAGAGCTGGATGTAATTTCTGGTACAGAAAGAGTGAAAAAAGCCCTAGAAGATTTTCCTAAAAA
>DAIEPN010000075.1 GCA_027348355.1 Chlamydiota bacterium
TACAGCAGACATCTTAAAAACGGATGATCATGTTTCTCCAGATGGCCGTGTGATGGAGGTTTTAAGCGAACACTTATGTGAAGGCTGGCTTGAGGGATATCTTCTTACAGGACGGCATGGGTTATTTTCTTGTTACGAAGCCTTTGTTCATATCATAGATTCTATGTTTAACCAACATGCAAAATGGCTGAAGGTCTGTCATACTATCCCATGGAGACGTCCCATTGCTTCATTGAATTATTTACTTACTTCGCATGTATGGAGACAGGATCACAATGGGTTCAGTCACCAGGACCCGGGTTTTATTGACCATGTTCTCAATAAAAAGGCAGGGGTAGTACGTGTATATTTACCACCGGATGCCAACACTCTCCTTTCTGTGACCGATCATTGTTTACGAAGTCGCAACTATATCAATCTGATTGTCGCTGGTAAGCAGCCTGAGCTTCAGTGGCTGGATATGGAATCTGCGATTAAGCATTGTAGCGCGGGTCTTGGGATTTGGGAGTGGGCAAGCAATGATGAAGGCTGCGAACCAGATGTAATTATGGCTTGTGCCGGAGATGTTCCCACGATGGAAACTCTCGCCGCTGTTGAAATTCTTCGTCAGTATTTTCCGGATCTTAAGGTTCGAGTTGTCAACATAGTTGATTTAATGGTTCTACAGCCTCAAAGCGAACATCCACATGGATTGAGCGACAAGGATTATGACAGTATTTTCCCCAAAAACAAACATGTGATCTTTGCTTTTCATGGATATCCATCGGTTATCCATCGCCTCACTTATCGACGGACAAACTACCCTTATATGCATGTGCGTGGTTATAAAGAAGAGGGGACGACAACCACTCCCTTTGACATGGTGGTATTGAATGATCTTGATCGTTTCAATCTGGTAGGAGATGTCATTGACCGTTTACCACAACTTACTTCTCGAGCTGGGCATGTCAAACAGTTTTTACGGGACAAGCTTTTGGAACATAAGGAATATGTTCAAAAATATGGTGAGGATATGCCTGAGATTCGTAATTGGAAGTGGGGACTTGGTAAAAAGTGAAAATTTTCATCTTAAATCGAGGTTCCAGCAGTATCAAATGTTTTTTGTATGATTGTAAAAATTTCCTTCATCATTTGATCAATCCTGTATGGGAATCTCATTTGCAATGGAAGAATAATTTTGAAAACCCTTCTTTAATGATAAAAAAGGATGGGGAAAAACATTTTGAGAAGGTTCAGGAGAAAACAGCAAGCTCAGCATTAAAGCATCTAATGACCTTTTTGTATCAAGGAAAGACGGCCTTAGTCAGTTCTCTTGATGAAATAGATGTTATAGGTCATCGCATTGTTCATGGAGGGAGATTTTTTAGCGAAAGTGTCATCATTACACCACAAGTCAAAGAGAAAATCCGTCTTCTCTCCGAACTCGCCCCTCTCCATAATCTGCCAGAACTGGAAGCCGTTGAAATCTTGGAACAGCTGTGTAAAAAAACACCTCAAATTGCAGTGTTCGACACCTCTTTCCACCACACTTTACCACTTGCCACTCAAATTTATCCAGGACCTTATAAATGGTATGAAGAGGGCATACAACGCTACGGTTTTCACGGGATCAGCTTCCAATACTGTTCTAAAAGAGGAGCTGAAATTCTACAATGTGATCCGAATGGCTTACGGATGGTGATTTGTCATCTAGGATCAGGAGCTTCTCTTTGTGCAGTTAAAGATGGTCAAAGTATTGATACTACAATGGGATTTACTCCTTTGGAGGGTCTTATGATGGATACTCGCTCTGGATCTATCGATCCAGGGATAGTCCTTTATCTTTTAGGGAAAAAGAAGAAAAATCTAGAAGAGCTGTCGCATGAACTTTATAAAGAATCTGGGTTATTGGGAATTTCGGGGGTATCGAGCGATATGCGTGATGTCATTGAGAAAAGTTTGAAGGGGGATATTCGAGCTTCAACTGCATTGGATATCTACATACATCGATTGAATACACTTATAGGTTCAATGATTGCTTCCTTGAAAGGGATAGATGTTCTTATCTTCACAGCTGGGATAGGAGAGAATGCTCCTCTTATAAGAGAACGAGTTTGTAATGCTTTTTCTTTTTTGGACATGAAGCTAGATAAGGAGAAAAATGAGCAGATCTCTTCAGAAGATCGAGAACTCTCTATCAAGAGTTCTAAACTTAAGGTCCTTTTGATCCACACGCAAGAGGCATTTGAAATTGCCAGAGAGTGCTGGAAAAGGATAACTCTATGAAAAGGATGATACTATGGATATAAGTTCTTTCCACTCAGAAGAAGCTCAAAAAAAGGGATATGATGAATTATTTATAGAGCTTGAAAGCAGTAAAGAAGGACTTAAAGCATCGGATGCAGCATTAAGACTACAAAAATGTGGACCAAATTCTATTGAAGAAATAAGAACTTCCCTTTTTGTTAAATTCTTTCGTTATTTTTGGGGACCAATTCCGTGGATGATTGAGATTGCCGGTATTTTGTCTCTTGTAGTTCACCACTATGTCGATTTTTATATTATTTTAACTCTACTCCTTGTCAATGGACTTGTTGATTTTTTAGAAGAGTTTCAAGCGGGAAATGCGGTTGAAGAACTGAAGAAGAAATTAGCTCCAAAATGTCTTGTAAAACGAGATGGAAAATGGCAAGAGTTGGATGCAGTTCAACTTGTTCCAGGAGATATCATTCGGCTAAGACTTGGGAATATTATCCCCGCTGATGCCAAACTTATAGAAGGTGATTACCTCACTGTAGATCAATCCACCTTAACAGGGGAATCTCTTCCTGTTACAAAAAAAATAAATGATCTGGTTTTCTCGGGATCTGTTGCGAAGCAGGGAGAAATGATCGCTTTAGTGACGGCAACAGGACAAAATACTTTTTTTGGTAAAACAACGCAGTTAGTGGAAAAGGCAAAACCTGTTTCTCATTTTCAAAAGGCTGTTTTGCAAATTGGCGATTATTTGATTTATATAAGCTTAGGCTTAGCATGTCTTCTAATCCTTGTTCAGATTGCTAGAGGTGCATCTTTTTTAGAACTCGCTCAGTTTGTTCTGATCCTTATTATCGCTTCTATCCCTGTTGCTATGCCTGCAGTGCTGTCTGTTACAATGGCACTTGGCGCTCTTAAGCTTTCAAGAATGAAAGCTGTTGTTACAAAATTGGAGTCGATTGAAGAGATCGCAGGAATTGATATTCTTTGTTGCGATAAGACAGGAACCCTTACACAGAATCAATTGAAGTTAGGAACGCCTACGGTTTTTAAAAACATAAACGAGCAAACTGCAATTCTTTATGGAGCCCTTGCTTCTAAAGAGGAAAATCAGGATCCGATTGATCTTGCCCTTCTTAAGGGCATGAAGAATCCAGATGAGTTAAAAGCATTTATGCAAGAGAAATTCATTCCGTTTGATCCTGTAAGAAAAAGAACAGATGCTACTATTCGAGACTCTAAAGGAGATGCTTTTTATGTTGCAAAAGGAGCTCCACAGGTCATTATAGAGCTTTGTCATCCTGAAGAATCTTTTGAAAAAGAAGTGAATGAGGCAGTAATGCGCTTTGCAGAAAAAGGTTATCGTACTCTAGGAGTAGCTCGCTCCCATGATGAAAAATCATGGGAATTTCTTGGACTACTCCCTCTGTATGACCCTCTTAGAGAAGATTCTGTAGAGACAATTAAGAATGCTCAAGAGCATGGGATCAAAATCAAGATGCTTACAGGGGATAACATTGCCATTGCAAAAGAGATCGCACATCAGCTTCATATTGGAGATAATATTTCGGTTGCAGATCAACTTATCACAAAAAAAGGGGATTTCAATTCAACCGAAGTTGTGGAGAAAATAGAAAAAAGTGATGGTTTTGCTCAGATCTTTCCAGAACATAAATATGAGATAGTAAAAGCCCTACAAAATGGTAAGCATATTGTGGGAATGACAGGAGATGGTGTGAACGATGCCCCTTCTTTAAAACAAGCAGATGTAGGCATTGCTGTGAGCGGGGCTACAGATGCTGCATGTGCAGCCGCTTCTTTAGTCTTACTCGCACCGGGCCTTACCGTTATTATCAAAGCTATAGAAGAAGCAAGGCGTATCTTTGAAAGAATGAATAGTTATTCCATTTATCGCATTGCCGAGACGATTAGAATCATGCTTTTTATGGTTGCTTCCATCATCATTTTCAATTTTTATCCTGTAACGGCCATTATGATCATCTTACTCGCTTTGCTCAATGACGTTCCGATTCTTGCCATTGCTTATGATCACACTTTAGTTGATACAGAGCCAGTCAGATGGCAAATGAAACGAGTTCTTACCATTGCGACAGCGTTAGGTTTTGTTGGTATTATTGAAACATTTATCCTTTTATATATTGCTAAAGATATTCTTCTTTTGACTCTCCCTGAGATACAATCTTTTATTTTTCTTAAGCTATCTGTAGCAGGACATCTAACTTTATTTATAGCTCGTACAAAAAACACCTTTTTTTCAAAACCTTATCCGGCTCCCATTTTACTCATTTCTATCCTTGCAACACAAGTGATCGCAGCGCTCTTTGTAGGTTTTGGGGTATTTGTGACGGCAATTTCTTGGGAGTACATTGGGCTTATTTGGGCTTATGCACTTACCTGGATGTTTATTGAAGATGGGATAAAAGTTCTTCTCTATCGACATTTAGATTTTAGAGGTTCACATCATCAAAAGTTCCTTAGGAAAATCAAAGAGCCTTTTCGTTCCCATTTTCGAAAGTAAGTTGCAGTTTTTATTTGTCGCTAAAGCCAAGATATGGAGGTGGTAGTATGGATTATTCAGGCTTTAACATGTTTGATGGGATTGTCTACATTAACCTAGACCATCGAAAAGATCGAAAAAAAGAGCTCTTAGCCGAACTAAAGCGACTTCAGGTCCATAAAGAAAAAATTCATCGGATTGATGCTTTTTATGATTCTTTGAATGGGCACAGAGGATGTGCTCTAAGTCATTCAAAAGCGATCGAATTTGCTATTCAAAAAAAGTGGGGAAACGTCCTAATTTTAGAAGATGATTTCACTACAACCAAGACAATCGAAGAGATTACCTCAATTTTAAAGCAGTTTTCTCAAGTTTTACAAAATGAATGGGATGTTTTCTTGTTTGGGGGAAATATTAAATCTTATGAACCAACTCAGTTTGAGAAGATAAGACGAAGTTTATCAGCCACCTGTGGTCACGCCTACGTAGTGAACTCTCATTACTTCGAAAAGTTGAAAACTCTTTTTGTTTCTTCCTATGATCTCATGCAAAATGATTTTTTCTTTTTTCATTCACGTCAAAATGCTTTCGATCAGAAGTGGGATGTTTTGATGCAGCAGGACCGTTGGTATTTCATTGAGATTTTTGCTCAACAAAGAGTCTCCTATAGCGATATCGAGCTAAGGGATAAAGATCGTAGATATCGGCAGGATTTTGATTAAACGAAAATTTGAATCTATACGTAGGTTGCATTAATTTTTGTTTGCTTTGTCTTCTGCATTAGAAGAAGTTTTAGTATAAAAAATCAATTGTAAGAAGAGGTCGATTCGTATGACAGGTGTGCGCCATGGTAAAAT
>DAIEPN010000084.1 GCA_027348355.1 Chlamydiota bacterium
CTTCTCAACAGATCATAGAGTCTTTGCAACAGAATGCCTTTACAATTTTAGAGGCCCCTTCTAAAGCTACGCCTACTATCCCTGCATCGAGTGATCCTCTAGTGATCTTAATCGTAGGGGTCAATGGAAGTGGAAAAACAACAACCATTGCAAAACTTGCCAAACTTCTTCAGTCGCAAAATAAAAAAGTCCTTTTAGCTGCAGGAGATACTTTTCGCGCTGCGGCAATTGAGCAGCTCACTACTTGGGCAGAGAGATGTGGAGTAGAAATTGTCAAATCCCTTCCAAAAAGTGATCCTTCCGCCGTTGCTTTTGATGCGATCACAGCCGCAAAAGCAAGAGGAATTGATGTAGTCCTTATTGATACGGCAGGAAGGTTACAAAATAAGACCGACCTCATGCAAGAGCTTGATAAGATCAAACGTGTATGCAGCAAAGTAGTTCCAGGATCTCCTCATGAAGTTTTCTTAGTTCTCGATGCCAACTCGGGACAAAACAGTATCGATCAAGCACAGACCTTCCATCAATTCACCCCTCTTACCGGGATTATCTTGACCAAACTTGATGGTTCAGCAAAAGGAGGGATTGTCTTAGCAATTTACAAACAAATGGGGATCCCTGTACGTTATGTAGGTATTGGAGAAAAAGCAGAAGACCTCATGGTTTTCGATCCAAAAGCATATGTACAAGCCCTTTTTGAAAGTGATGAAAAATAACTATTCTCTTTTCCAAGATCTGGTAAATGATACAAAAAAATTTTTGCAGCAAGAGTCCCTTTCTGTAAAAGAGTTCCTCATTTCTTCTAAAGAACTCTCTTTTTTTCCAAAAGCTTCGGCTCCCGTTAAAAAGAAACCTCTTACAAAAACAGCTCTTTCTGCGCCTCCTAAACTTGCACTTAAAGAAAGCATTGCAGCAGAACCTGTAAAAATTGCACCAAAGCCAATTACAACTTTCAAAGAAGAAAAGCAGCAGCAAAAACCTACAGTTCAAGAAAGTCCAAAAGAAGCCTCTGTTAAAAAAGAGGAATTTTTAGCACTGATCCCATTAGAAAAGATGCATTACCATCAAAATCCTGAAATCAAAAGGATTTTGCAAAAAATTGCTCCCGATTTAGAGCTGCTAGATGAAATCCCAGATGATAGTAAAGCAATTCTGAAAAAAGAGGCTTGGAAACACAAGAAAAGGGTCGCTGAAATTCTGATTCTTACCAAACAAACAGATGAAGTACAGCTCGCGTTTCTACAAAATATCGTAGCTGCATTAGAAGTTCGTTTTACTAGTTCAGCCCTTTTCTCGATGCAAGGGATCAAATCTGCAAAAGACTTCGAAGCCGTATTTCCCTCTTCTGTAAAACTTATCATCGCCATCGAAAGAGAACTTTTGGATTTTGTACATCTTCTCTCCCAGTACAAACAGATCCCCTCCCAAGGGAAAAGTTTTCTTGGGGAGATCCCGGTATTATTTATCAAACCACTGCATGTATATCTAGATGACCCTGAAAATAAACGACTCTTATGGAAGCTCCTATGTCAGAAAGTATCAGAAATTCTGTCGCCACAGTCGTCTTAGATACAGGGATCGACAAACCCTTAGACTATCAAATCCCGAGCGAGCTTGTAGACCAAGTAAGTTTAGGGAGCAGAGTGCTTGTCCCAATCCAAAAAAGATTTTGTCCTGGTATTGTCATAAACCTTCACCAAAATTCTTCATTTACAAAGATCAAGCCGGTAGAAAAAGTACTCTCTTCTTCCCCTCTTATCTCTTCCGATCTCTTCCTTTTAGGAAGATGGATTTCTGCTTACTACTGCGCGTCCCTGTCCAAAGTGCTCCCCCTGTTTCTTCCGCCAGGAACAAAAAATGAGATACAGACAAAAACGCAGCATTTTGTAAAAC
>DAIEPN010000085.1 GCA_027348355.1 Chlamydiota bacterium
AAGAGATTAAGTTTGCTCAGAACCGGTTAAACACTAGACCTAGAAAAGTTCTAGGCTGGAGTACACCAATAAAAGAATTTAAAAAACTAGTTGGTGCGTTAGAAACTTGAATCCAGCATAGTTTTCTGCGTTTTTAATACCTCCTATTTATTAATAACTAGTTCCACAAAATATTCAAAAAAATTTACACAAAATTAAACTATGGCCACAGTATCTAGCTTAAGTATAGACTTAGCTTCTTTTCAAAAATGTTATAACCTATTAATCAAACTTGATTTTAATAAAGACAATTTCTCCGCAGTTCAGAAAATATATCAAGCGGAAGAACCTAGCTTACACGAACTTTTTCAATCAAAAGTACAAATTACCAGTTTAGGAAATAAGCAATTTGACTTTTCTGAAATTGCCGAAAAAATGGAAAAAATTGAGAAATTACAAAAGCAATTCTTTACATCAAAAGAAAGTAACTTTCAAAGTGAGATTTTGGAAAATCAAAGATTACTAACCGCAAAAATTCAAGAATTAAGGAACGATGCGGAAAATCTTTTAACTTCAAAGGAAGGATTAGAAGCGATCGCTCTGCAAAAAGAAATAAATCATTTCCCTGAAGAAACAATTTCTTTTCTTACGAATCTTTTGGGAGAAAAACCAAATTTAGAGGTGATTCGACTTCTTCAATACGCATCTAAGGAAGAACTGGAAAAAGTTGAAAAGGAATATACAAAAACAGAAAGCCACGGAAAATATCTTAAACTGGTACATGATGGAAACTGGAATGTTTTACTTAAAGAAGCGAAAGTAAGCTCAAATATAGGAATGCCTGATCGCGTCCATCTCATTCTTATTGCCATCTATTTACGAACACAAAAAGAAAGCAAACCAGAAAATCGAATCTCCATCGCAGATTTATCTAGTGCGTTCCTCGTTTTATCTGCTGCCCAAGCGAGCCAATATACTCTTTATTCTCTGTCTTCTTTTAAGGAAGTTCGAAATCAACTCATACAAAATGGAATTGTTCTTACACAAAGTGACACAGAAAAGTTAGAGCAAATGTGTAAAGCCGCCGAACGTATTCCAAAAAACCAACGTTTTTTTATCACCATTTCTCAGGACAATATTACTTCTCTACAAAAAAATCTGATCACAAGCTATTTCCATGAGAGTTTGAATACACTACTCTTTCACGATAAAGTAACCTTGGAAGCGAAGAAAAAAAATCCAACAACGATGCCTGCTTTCATTGGAACACCATCGTTTAGTCTTACAGAAGAGCTTTTCAAAGAAAAATTTCCTGGACAAAGCCGCTCTTTTACATCTGTTTTAGGCCTTTCCGAAAGAAAGGATATGATTTTCCGATTACAGCAAGGTTTTCATGATTTTGCCCTCCTTCTCCCTTCTGTTGCAGCAAAAACTTTTATCCATGGAATTCTTGGAACATATTTTTTCCCCTACTTACACGACGGATACCATCGGGGAACGCGTGAAAAAGGATATACCTTTATGCCAGGAGTATTATCCGTTGCAGAAAGAATGGAAGAAAAGGTTCTAGCAAAAATGGATCCTTATGTGAAAGAACCATCGTTAAGCTTTGATGCTGTACCATTACTCGAAAGTGGTTCGTCCGAACATGACTTGGAAAGATGGCTAATAGAGTTAACGTGCGGGGGAATCGTAGACGGCATCCTTCCTAATATTATTGCGTCGGATACTGGAACTAAAATAACTTTCCCTCTTAGCAAAGAGGTTGAAGCAACTTTTTGGGGACAGCAGGCTTTCACTTATATGTCCATGCTTTGCTATCATCAAAATAGCCCCATTAATTCAAACTACTCTACCTCAAAACAAATCGAAAAAGCTGTATTTACTCCTGAAACATTTCAGAGTTCTATAACAAAACTATTGGAAAAATTTGTTTTTTTATTGGTATGAACTTTTCATTTACGATCAAAATCTCATTTAGAACAAAGTAGTAAGTTAACAAGTTTTAAACCGTGTTCTGTTAAAAACACGTTGTTATCCTCTCCTCTTTTGAGAAAGTTCGTTTGAACCAAGGTTTGAACCATGTTGTTTACGCTGCGATCATTATAACCAAGGGCCCTTCCAATTTCATAACGGTCGATCTCTAAGTGAGGACTTCCCTTTTTTGATGAAAACGCATGAAGTTTTACAAGATACATCTCTTCTTTAGTCATAAAAACCTTTTTTTGGAGTGGCGGTTTTTTTTAACCTAGCACCTTGAGGAGTATCTTCGATGACATATCCTTTGGAGTAGATCGCATCTCTGCATTCATCAGCGCTTTTCCAGTTCTTGCTAAGCCGCGCTTTCTCTCTTTGCTCTAAAAGATCTTGGAGTTCACTGGGAATCTCTTCTTCTTTTGTCTCTAATGGAAGTACTGCAAGGACTGTGTCAAACTTGCAGAGCAGGTCTAAAACTCTCTTCGCTTCTCCTTTACCAAGTTTACCTTCATCACAAAGGATATTGACCTGACGAATGAGTTCAAAAAGACTTGCCAATGCTAAAGAAATGTTGAGATCATCTGCTAAGGCTTTTGTAAATGATTCTAAGCTCTCTTTTACAATTTCACCTACAAATCCATGCTCCTGATCTTGTTTTATCTCACGAAGCCTATAGATGAAGTCTGAAATCCTCTCTAGCGTCTTTCTAACAGCATCCAATCCTTGCATCGTGAAGTTGAGCTGCGTGCGGTAGTGTGTCTGAAGCAGCATATAGCGGACTTCTGTCCCCGTATATCCCTTTTTAAGAAGATCCCTGAGGGTAAAAAAATTCCCTAGGCTTTTGGACATTTTTTTATGATCGACAAGAAGATGTTCAGAATGGAGCCAATATCTTACGAATTGTTTTCCTGTACACCCTTCGGATTGCGCAATTTCATTTTCATGGTGAGGGAATATATTATCTACCCCTCCCACATGGATATCGATATTTTCCCCAAGGAGGGACATGGCCATTGCGGAACATTCAATGTGCCAGCCCGGCCTTCCTTTTCCAAAAGGACTTTCCCAGTAAATGCCTCCATCTCGCGCTGGGTCATAACTTTTCCATAGGACGAAATCAGCTATGTTATCTTTCTCATATTCATCTGTAACGAGCCGCTCAGACGCATTGGCCTTTAGGTCATCAAGATGCAAATGGGACAGTCTTCCATAAGATGGAAATTTATCAATGGAATAATAGATACATCCATCCGCTGCTTTATACGCAATTCCATTGTGGATAAGCTGCTCGATCAACTTGATCATTTGAGGGATGTAATCGGTTGCAGCAGGATAGAATTCGACTTTTTCGATCTTGAGAGTTTGTATGTCTTCAAAAAACGCATCAATGTATGGGGTTGTATAGTCTTTAAGGGAGATCCCTTCTTCAATCGCTCCCTTGAGAGTTTTATCATCAATGTCCGTTAAGTTCATCGTCTGGGTGACTTGCATACCAAAAAATTTTAAGCTACGACGAAGCAGATCTTCAAAAACATACGTTCGAAAATTACCAATATGAGCAAAATTATATACAGTAGGTCCGCATGTATAGAGAAAAATAGTATTATCTCTGATGGGGATGATCTCTTCTTTGAATCTGGTTTCCGTATTAAAAAGTTTTAATCGAATAGATGGCTTGTCTTTCATAATCCTCTACTTTACTTGGCTCAGCATTTCTTCCAAAAGACGGTATTGAATTTTTCCCGTCCCTGTGACTGGAATGCTTTCTATACTTTTTACTTCATTGATTTTTGCAAGTCTACCATACCCCTGCTCTCGCAGTGCTTGGTTAATTTGTTCTTTTTCAAGAGGAACTGTGGAGAAGACGACAATTTCAGGTTTTGTCGATTCTCTTTCTCGAACCGCTACCGCAAGTGCAAACGCTTTTTCTTCATTTGCCCAATTCTTATTTTTAGCAATTTGATGCAGTTCTTCTTCTAGTCCACCAAGGCTGACCATCTCTCCCCCGATTTTGATAAATCGGCTGAGACGCCCTGATAAAATTACATTTCCTTCCGGGTCCAAATAACCTCGATCTCCTGAACGATACCATACTTTTCCGGAAATAGTAATAAAGGGATTCTTATCGATTCCTAAATATCCTTTAAAAACATTAGGCCCACAAATACAAATCTCCCCTTCTTTCCCGGCAGGAAGAGGCTCTAGTGATTCGGAAGAAAGGATGGATACCTCTATTCCCGGCAAAGGTTTGCCAATTCCTTTTCTGGGCTCAGAGGGTCTATTTGCAGTAACTATAGGGCTGCATTCGGTAATCCCATATCCTTCGATCATCTTCGCCCCTTGTCCAAGATTTTGGACGTAAGTAAAAAGCTCATCAGGGGTTTTCTCAGCGCCTGATACAAAAAATCTAACGCTTTTCAGTTGCTCCGGTTTCGCAGCCTGAAAAACCGCTTTCATGAAACTTGGAGCGCAGCAAAATATCGTGATTCCATATCGGTCAATCTCTCTTGCGAGCCGCTGGTTATCAGTAGGATCAGGAGAGTATACGACATTTAAGCCCGAAAGTATAGGCAAAAGGCCTGTTACGGAAAATCCAAATGAATGAAAAGGAGGAAGGACTCCATAGAAAACATCTTCCTTGTATAAGGGAATTATTTCTATCGCAGCACTTTGGTCAAATAAAATATTATGATGAGATAACGGTACTGCTTTAGGTAAAGATTCGCTTCCTGAAGTAAAAAGGATTACAGCTGTGTCTTCTGCAGAAATTTTGCTAAGTTTAAAACTATTGAGCAGTAGCTTGGCTGGTAATAAAGATAAAACCCATCCTCGACATTTTTCTTTCAGACGGACTGATCCTTTCATATTTTCAATGAAAACAAACTTATCTTCGATTTTTCCTAAATCCCCGTTCTCTAAGCTCTCTAAGAATTTTTGCGAAGTAATGACGGTCTGAAGCTGTAAAAGATCGTGCGCATAGTCTAATCCCCGAATACCTACAGTCCAATTGAGCATTACAGGGATTTTTTTCGCAAGAAGCGTGGCCAAGATCACGATGTAAGCCCCAACCGAAGAGGGGAACAAAATTCCAATATGATTTCTGTAATCTTTGGAAAAAGGACAAATACGTTTTTTTTATTTGTCAGTATAGCATAAAGCTTGTTATTATTTGTATCTGAGGCATAATATGTGTCAATAAAATCTTGATCAACGAAAGTTAATAAGTCAGAATCTGCTGGCTGGCAATAAGCAAGCAAAATAAGTTCCCTAGATTCTTTTAAGGTTTTACAAAGTTCAAAACTATATTCTGGATGATGAACAAGAATAAATGCTTTGGGGTGTTTTAGAAAATTAGTCCATCTTTTAATTTTCCCAAATATTGGAAA
>DAIEPN010000103.1 GCA_027348355.1 Chlamydiota bacterium
CTTTTAATAAGAAGTCACTAAAAATTTCTGCAATCGCAGGAACAGAAAGTCCCGCTGTAGCTACAAGTTCTGGAAGACTATTCCAAATTACAGTGTAAATGAGGACCATAGCCCCCGTGATTTTCAGCAATGATTTTAATAGCTCAAAAATCGTTTTGAATTTGAACATTTCTTTGATATTCGTAACCGGATTCAATCTTTTTAAATCAAACTTAAAAGCTTCCGTTGAAAAAACAGGACCTACGACAATAAAATGTGTAAACACTCCAAATACCACCGTGATGATCAAAATCGGTAAGCTGGCATTTAAGATGACATCAAAAGCTTGAAGAATATTACCAGCTACCTTTGATTCCATATTTGTTCCCGATCCAATTGATCGGAAAGTAGAAATCATGTAGGTTGCTAGAATTTGGAACAGAAACCCTGCTGATGCGAGTGTTGCTGCCATAGATACGATGAAGGTAACGGCAGAGGGGAAATCTTGTGCTTTGGCAACTTGTCCCTTTTTCCTTGCGTCACGCAATTTTTTTGGGGTTGCCTGTTCGGTTTTTTCTGCCATCGAGCTCCAAAGAAGAGGATCTGTTGCACAGCTGCAGTTTTGTACAGTTTTTTTTCCGTACTCTAGCGAACAGGATAGGAGGCGTCAAGAAAAAAATAGAAAGAATTAATTGTGGAAAAAGAGAATCACATCACCATCTTTTACGATGTATTCTTTTCCTTCGGATCTAGCTTTTCCAGCTTCTTTGGCTCCGACTCTTCCATTATATTTTACCATATCGTCAAAGGAGACTACTTCAGCACGGATAAAACCTTTTTCTATATCAGTATGGATTTTTCCAGCCGCAATATTAGCAGGGGTTCCACGAAGGATCGTCCAAGCCCTAGTCTCTATCTCACCTGTTGTGATGTAGGTGATGAGCCCTAAAGTATCAAAAGCACTTTTAATGAGTCTTTTCAGTCCCGTCTCTTGTACACCAAGGCCTTGCAGGAATTCTAATCCTTCGCTTTCGGAAAGTTGTCCAAGCTCTTCTTCGAGTTTTGCGCAGATAGGAATGACAATGTCTCCCTCTTTTGCAGCAAAGTCCCTTACGGCTTGTACATACTGATTTTCCATGGAAGGGAGATCGTTTTCTGAGACGTTCGCAGCATAGATCACTCTTTTGCTCGATAGGAATCGATAAGTAGCAATGATTGCACCTTCTTCCTCTGTTAAAGGAAGGGATCGTATGGGA
Organism: Chlamydiota bacterium; assembly: GCA_027348355.1. Lineage (GTDB taxonomy): Bacteria > Chlamydiota > Chlamydiia > Chlamydiales > Rhabdochlamydiaceae > JABEVM01. The sequence continues at coordinate 1,236 of DAIEPN010000103.1, forward strand.
AGATTTTGATTTAAATGTGCCGCAGCTTTTTGTAAACACTCTAATGTAGGCAACAATTCCTTTTTCGTTTTGGCCTGCTTTTCGACTTTCTGCAGAATATTTTCAATCGTTTGCAAATCGGAAAGGATCAGTTCTAACTGAATCACCTCAATATCGGAAATTGGATCTACTTTTCCAGCTACATGGACGACATCATCATTTTCAAAACAACGAACCACATGCGCAATCGCATCTGTCTCGCGAATATTGGCTAAAAACTAATTCCCCAATCCTTCGCCTTTG
>DAIEPN010000106.1 GCA_027348355.1 Chlamydiota bacterium
TCGCCAACTTGTACTGGCATAGGGATAAATTTTCCATCTTTTCCAGTGATTCCCGTTCCAATCGCCACAACTTTGGCAGTTTCTTGCTTTTTCTTTGCCGTATCAGGTATGATGATTCCGCCCTTTAAGGTAGATGTTTCTTCCGTTCTTTGGGCTAGGACTCGGTTGCCTAGAGGCTTCAATGTTGTTTTCTTTTCGGTTGGGTTTGCCATGGTTCCTCTCCTTTGGTTGACAGATATGACAGTTTCAAATGCTTCGAATTGTATTCAAATAAATAATTCTTCGCAAGAAAAATTAGCACTTTGGCAATTAAACTGCTAAGCAAGCGTGGAAGGAGAAGGATTGCATAAAAAAAATTAGAAAATGTAGCTAATAAAAATTTACATAAAAAAGTCCTTTTCTGGGTATGCTTAGGGAAGTAATTGTAAATTTGTAAAAATAGGGAGCGCCAATGTTGAAAGAGAGAAATGAGATTCCAAAAGAAGACAAATGGAATGTGGAAGCTTTATACCCCTCTTATGAAGAGTGGGAAAAAGATCTGCTTAATATGGAAAATAAGGAAGGGGAATTTCATTTTTCTAAAGTAGAAAGATTTAAAGGTGTTTTAGGGGAAAATCCTAAGAATATTGCATCGGTTTTACAAATCTCTTTGGCTATAGAAAGACGTTTACAAAAGCTTTATACCTATGCCCATTTACGGAATGATGAAGATGTAGCGAATGATTTATATAAAAAGGCTCATATCCGTATCACTACTCTTTTATATGAATTCAAAAGGGTCTCATGCTGGATTGAACCTGAACTTTTACAGATCCCTGAAAGAACTTTCCAAAAATACATACAGGATAAAGAACTCGAACCATATCGAACCCTTTTAGAAAAACTTTTCCGTCTTAAGCCGCATACACTGTCTTCTCAAGAAGAAAAATTAGTAGCTTTGGCCGATGAAGCAATGCAAGCATCTCAAAGAGCTTTTTCAGCTTTTAATAATGCGGATCTTAAATTCCCAAATGTTGTGGATGAAAAAGGGGAAGCTCAAGAGCTCTCTCACGGAAAATATCTCGTTTATTTACGGGGCGGAGATAGAGTCCTTAGAGAGAATGCTTATAAAACCCTCCATAAGAGCTTTGAGTCGTATGAAAATACAATATGTGAGCTCATTTCAGGAGAGGTTCAATCTCATGTTTTTGCTATGAGATCAAGAAAATACGATAGTTGTCTGCAAACTGCGCTATTTCCTCAACAAATTGATACGTCTGTTTATACATCCCTTATTCAGACTGTAAGAGAAAACTTGCCTTCTCTACACCGTTATATGCAATTGAGAAAACTGATTCTAGGCTACAAAAGCCTTCATATGTTCGATCTCCATGTTCCTTTGGTCAAAGAAGTTGACATGTCAATGGATTATAAGACAGCGGAGCAGCTCGTAATAGATTCTGTATGGCCTTTAGGTGCAGAATATCAGAAAAGTTTGGAAAAGGGCTTAAAAGAAGACAGATGGGTTGATCGCTACGAAAACCTACGTAAAAGATCAGGAGCTTATTCAAGTGGTTGTTATGACAGCTCTCCTTATATTCTTATGAATTTTCACGGGACATTTCAAGATGTATTAACACTTGCTCATGAAGCAGGTCATAGTATGCACTCACTATTAAGCGACAAGAACCAACCTTTTCAATATGCTCAGTATCCTATCTTTTTAGCAGAAGTGGCTTCGACATTCAATGAGGAGTTGCTCCTTAATCATTTCCTTACGAAAATTGAAAGTAAGGAGCAAAGATGCTACTTACTCAATCAGAAGATTGAGGATTTGCGCTCAACGTTCTTTAGGCAGACTATGTTTGCTGAATTTGAACTCAAACTTCATACATGGGCAGAGCAGGGCATTGCGATTACCCCAACACTTTTGAAATCCGAATATCGAAAAATCAATTTAGAATATTTTGGTCCAGATGTTGTTGTTGATCAGGAAACCGATATCGAATGGGCTCGAATTCCTCATTTTTATTATAATTTTTATGTATATCAATATGCTACTGGTATTAGCGCTGCTCATACTTTTTATGAAATGGTGAAAAAAGATCCTCAAAATGCGAGTGAAAAATATTTGCAGTTTCTAAAATCGGGATCGAGCGACTATCCACTCGAGATTTTGAAAAAGGCTGGCGTGGATATGTGCAGTTCCGAGCCTACGAAGATGCTCATTCAGTATTTTGATAGTTTAGTGTCACAGCTTGGAAAAGAGATGAATTTTTAAAGATATTGTAAAAAAAAATGTTGCGATAAAATCAAAAGAGAGGTATGAAACTTTTTTTCTTATAGTAGATGAGACTATTTGTATGGCCAATAAGTTTAAAGCATCCTTTGTTGTTGTCAACGAAAAAGGACTTCACACGCGTCCTTCTACGGAACTGGTTAAATGCGCTACTTCATTCAAATCTCAAGTGCATTTAATCTATCATGACCTTACGGTCAATGCTAAATCGTTACTTGGTATTTTAATGCTCGCTGCAGCTAAAGGGGCCAAGATAAAGGTAGAGGCTGTAGGAGATGATGCTGAAGAAGCTGTGAAAAGCATTCTTGATCTTGCTAGTCGGAAATTTAAAATCAATTACTAGTCTTGTATTGGCAAGGTTTTTTCAAAAACTTCTTTCTTGCAAAAGACGGGAGCGTCGTTGATCAGGGCTAGGGTAATACAGTCACTAGGTCTGGCATCGATTTCTAAAATAACAGTTTTATCACCCATTTTTTGCTCGATATAAATTCGAGAA
>DAIEPN010000119.1 GCA_027348355.1 Chlamydiota bacterium
AGTTGTAAAAGGCCTAGTTTGTTCTTAATCACTTTCTGATAAATGGGAAAATTCATTTTTGTTCTCCTTGTTTTATATCACACTAAGGAGAAACGGTAATCTATTTTTTAGATTTTGTCAGATTAAATTAGGTTTAGTACACCTTACTCCAGAAGAAGCCAAGGATCCGGAAGGAGCGTATTACTTGCGTTTCGAAGATGATTCTGTTCCTCCATGTCCCATATCCTAAATTCTCCTTCATCCTCGTGCTGATTCTCTATATATTGTTTAATCATATCCTCATTTACAGCCCCTACAGTTGAGCAAAAATATCCTCGCACTCATAGATGCTGTCCCCAATATCTCTTCTGTAATTCCTTAAATTCTCTTTGCAAACGGTAAGAATTTTTGCCTTTCAGATATTGAATGATTTTTGAGGGTGTTTGATCTGTCTGACATGATATCAACATATGAATATGTTTAGATCTAACGTTTCCACTCACAATTTTTATTCCTCTACTCTCACAAATTTCTCGTAAAATTTGACGTGTTCCTATTGCTGATACACCTTTTAACACCCCATAATTATATTTTGTTTTCCATACAAAATGATATTTGATGTCATGAATCGTATGAACTCCCTTGCGATACCTATCAGTCATTTTTCTCCATCCCCTTCTTTCAAAGTATTCGCAGATTCGAGCATTATATGCTAAAGACAATTCCGCCTAAAGGCGAAGGTTTTCAACCAGGGGCGTGGAAATAAATCCCAAAAAGCTATCGAGGTGTTAACAAAACGTTTAGGTATTCAATTGGAAATGCTTAATAAGGGTTATAACTTAGACGAAAACCAGATTCTGGATTCGTTATGTGATCTAGGTAGTATTTGCTCTGATGCGGGACTACATAGCGAATCTAGCGATTACTATAGACAGGCTTACAATCAACTAGAAGCTATAGCAGGAAAAGATGTCTATGAACACCCACGATACAATGATATTTCAAGCAAACGATTGATTAGCATAAGCATGTCCGCCAGAGCAGAGTTACATGAATAACTCTATTATTGTTTTATCAGACATTCTCGAGATCGACCTTTCTTAGGTACTATGCAAAGCAAAAATAGAAAAAGTTATTGCAAATCTTTATAAAAAATTTACAATTATTATTTCTTATTTTAATTACAGGGAAAAAGCTATGAGCTCTGTATTTTCTGCATCCAGGCAAAATCTACAAAAAAATTTTCTAGAAGCATGGCCACATCTTCTAGAAAATCCTATAAAAAACTACCAAGGATACCAAATCACTTTCACAGTCTTTGAGAAAAGAATTTTTTGCACTGTGGAAAAGGATAGTATTATAAGAAAGAACATCCCAGTGGTTGCCTTATCCGACTATGAATTTTCTGAGAAGTTTCCACCTTCGAACTTAATTACTTTTGACCAATTTCATCGAATACTGTTTTTAGGGGAAAGAGGAGGATTAAAAGGAGGGGGTTGTTGCCAATCAAAAGGTGGAGAAGGTACTGATCCTTTACTTGGCGGCCAACAAAGAAATTATCTCTCTGTAAAAAGTTTTCCACTAGAAAAAGCGTTAGCGCAGCTCGGACAGAGAACTGATGAAGAAATGAAAGGCTTTCTTGAAGCGAAATTACTTGAAAATTCTTATTATAAAATCTCTGATTCGGAAGAGAAAAAAATTTGGGAAAAACAAGGGTCTGAATCCATAGTTATCCCGAAACAAATTGATCGAATGCTTGCGAATGAAATCCTAAAAAAAATCTATTCTAATTTAACTTTTCTTCCGACTGAAGAAGAGAATGAAGAAGTAGAAGATTCTGAAGAAAGTTATTATGCGAAATTTGATCAAGCTTATGAATTAGGAAATAGTTATAAACAAGTATTCTATTTAGAAAAAATTGCTAACAAATTTTTGCAAAAGAAAGATTATCTCAATGCAACCCATTTTTTCAATCAAGCCTTAGCTGCTGCAAAACTCTACGGATTCGATAAAACTACGCAGGAAAAATTATTGCTGCAGCTCGAATCCATTGAAGCTCTTTTTTTGGAACTTAGCTCTACTGTACAAAGAGGGTATCTTAAAAATTATCAAAATCAACTAACTCAAATTCGACTTGATATCAAAGAAACAATCGAAAAACGAACTTCTTTTGTAAAAAAACATGAAGAGATTACCCAAAAATTTAAAAACCTATTAAAGAAACTCATTGAACATTGCATATCCCTTTTACAGGAATCTGCCCCAACTTCTTATGCTGTTATCTGCTTTGGTTCTATGGCAAGAAAAGAAATGGGGCCCTATTCCGATGTAGAATTTGCCTTTCTTTTAAAAGAGGATACAGAACCTAATCGACAGTATTTTCGAAAACTAAGTCGTTTAATTGAACTTAGGATGGTGAATCTTGGAGAAACGTTTTTTCCTGTCATTCAATGGCGTAAGGTAGAGAAAGTGTATTTTGATCCAGGGAGTCTCACTCGAAAAGGTTTTAGCTTAGATAAGGGTGGTGTAGCACCCTTGGGGAAGGAAGGGATTTACGAACTCATAGGAGATCCTAAAACAATTGCTAGCTTTCAAAAAGAGGATTGGATGGGAGGGCAAGGAGAAATTCCTCTTATCAACGCCTTGATGTACGGAGAAATGGTTATGGGAGATCCTTCCTTACTCACAAGCTATTTCGAAACTATGAGAGGTATTTTAAATAATCCATGCGAAGATTCAGATAGAAGTCTTAGAGAAACTCGCGCATTAGAATTATTAAAAGGACACATCCAAGAGTTTGCTCCTTACTTAGGTGATGAACGCATTCTTCTTCGTGGATTTGATACAAAAAAAGATCTCTATAGACCTTTACAAATGTCACTGGCTGCACTCGCTCTTTATTATGGATTTGAAGAAGGTAATACATATAATATTATTGGCCTTCTTCAGTCTAAAGGCTATCTTTCCAGTCAAGGTGCGAGCAATCTCCAAAAAGCTTTAGAAAATGTCTCTTCTCTCCGCATTCGCTCACAAGTATTTTACAGTTCTGAAAAAGCAATCATGTATCATAAAAATACGACAGATCCTGCGCAAAATCTGGGATTGATGCTATTTAGTAAGCCAGATACCCAAATACTTTTAGAAATTTATCGTGTTCTCATACCTTATCGCCAAAAACTCATGGAATTCTTAACTGGGAAAAGTCTATCTGCATCCAACTTTTACGAAGAACATTTGGATGAGCATTTTTCTCGAGCAGAAGCCTCTCAAGATTATCAAGCCGCTGAGCAAGAATACGAAAGAGTGGTCGCTCTAAACCCCAATGATCCAAGAGCTTTGGAAAACTTACAAAGGATCAAGCTTTATACGGAAAGAAGTGAATTATCTTTAAAATACTCATTAGAGCAATTAGCATTATTAAAAAGAAAACATGGTGATAAAGCACATACCGATTTGGTCATTTGTTTCAATCATATTGGTGGCGTATACAAAGCTTTGCAAAAACATGAAAAAGCACAAACGTACTTTTCAATGGCCTTAGAAATGCAAAATAAACTCTCTTGGGGGGGAGGCGAAACATTGGAATCTGCCATTATAAAAGCAAATCAAGGTGTAACTTATGTGCTATCGTATGATTTTTCAAAAGGTTTAGCTTTATTAGAAGAAGCCTTGGAAGGTAAAAGACGAATTTTAGGAAGGAATCAACCACATCTAAGTGTAGCTTTTACACTTATGCATATAGGAAATGCCTATATGCAAATGCAAAACTTTCCTAAGGCATTGGAATATTCTCAGCAAGCCTTAGCCATGTATAAACAAATTTTATCGGTAAACGAGGCTCATTTAGATCTAGCCCTTGTTTTAATGAACTTGGGATCCATTTACTTAGAACAAAACGAGCTAATGGAAGCTAAAAAGTATTCGCAAGAAGCCTCGCAGATGTATGATAGGGTCTTAAAAGGGAAAAATACTTATTTGGGAGTAGCTGGAAACTTGATGACCATGGGAAAAATTTCTCTTGAAGAGCAGAATCCTTTACAAGCCAAAACGCACTTGGAAAAAGCCTTACAAATCCAAAGACAGATTCTCGGACAAAACGCTGACCATCTTGAAATAGCTGCTTGTTTTGTTGGCTTGGGAGGTACCTATTATATGCTCCAAGATGTAGTCAATGCCAAAAAATGTTGTGAAGATTCATTAGCTATGCATCAAAGAATCTTGGGGGCAAATGCCGTTCATCTCCATATTGCTGCAGCCCATATGAACCTGGGAGGGATTTGCTTAGCTGAAAAAAATATGCAAAAGTCTATAGAACATAGTCAAAAATCTCTGGAAATGTATCGTAAAATCTCCCATCTACCCAGTGCAAATATAGCCGGTAATCTACTTAATCTAGGTTCAGCATATCTGCTTTCACAACAGTTTGATCAAGCACGAATCTATCTTGATGAATCCTTAGAAATATATAAAAAGATTTTAGGAAATAACCTTTCTCATATTAATATTGCAAAAGTCTTAATGAATCGTGGATTAGCTCTTTCTTCCTTAAAGAAGTTTCAAGAAGCAAAAAAGGATCTGGAAGAATCATTACAAATCTTCAAAACCACCCAAGAATCCAAACTTATACAGCTATCTATGTCTCTTGTCTTAGAAAGGCTCGGATATACTTGCGTAAATCTCGGAGACTTCAATAAAGCAATCACTTATTTTGAAGGATTTCTGGAAGTTTATAAGAAAATTCATGGTAGTGATATTGTTAAGCCAAATGTAGCAACTGCTTTACATAATTTGGGTGGGGCTTATCGTCAATTAAGAAATCCAAAAAAGGCACTAGAATATTATCAAAAGGCTCAAGATATGCACAAAAAGATCCCTGGCGAAGCAGCGGCTAAAAAAGTTGCCGAACTTACAACCACAATCGAAAAGCTCAAAAACGAGATGAAAGCTATAAAAAACTAATTGCTCTCGTTTTGAGCTACTTAGGTAATTGCTACGATACTTTAGAAAATCTCGGCCAATATTATGTCGTCTGCACAGACAAGAACATGGAAAAGGGAAGAATAGCTGAAGCTCGTTATGAATATTTTATTGAAAAGAGGGTATTTACCAATTATTGGATATCAGAGAAATCGTAAAGAAAGAGTGGAAACAGAAGAGATTTATAATTACTTCGGAGCATCAAGAAAAAGGTGGGTAGTTGAAAGAATGCTTTAAAAAGAGCTACGACTAACCCAGAACCTATAACAGCACAGGTTTTAATGAATTTAGGAAAAGCCTATTTAGATAGTGGTAACCTACGTGAAGCTAAGGAAATGTTTGAAAAGGCTTATGCAATGTACAGTAATATTCTCCATAGAATGCCGAATCCGGCGATTGTTCAGACTTGAACGAATCTAAGTTTAGCTTGCTCTCAATTAGGTGAATTTCAAAATGCTATTTTGTGCGGAAGCAATGTTCTCCAAATGAGCCAACTACTCACTCAAAACCAACCAAATTTTATTACGGCAACAGTGTTAATGAATTTAGGAGTTGTTTACTGCGCGCTAAAAGATTTTGAAAACGGAAAGTGACCTGGCCCCGAGAAATCCATCCGAAAAGAAATAGATGTTCATGCTAAAATTAACTAAAATTTTAGTATTGAACAATGAAGAAGAGATTTACAGAAGAACAAATTATCAATATTTTGAAGGAAACAGAATCCGGCGCGAAAGTATCTGACGTCTGCCGCAAACATAACGTTTCAGTACAAACGTATTATTCCTGGAAAGCTAAATTCGCTGGGATGAGCGTATCTGAAGCACAAAGACTAAGAACCCTAGAAGAGGAAAACCGCAAACTCAAAAGATTGGTAGCAGACTACGCCTTAGATAA
>DAIEPN010000143.1 GCA_027348355.1 Chlamydiota bacterium
ATAGGGTTCATTGTAAAGAGGACTTTTCTTTGCAGCGTACTAAACATCGCATAAGAGATCACCGCACTTAGAAGAGGAGATAAGATCCAGCTTGCTGCGATTGATCCCACTTCAACCCATCGAACTGTATCCACCCCGCCAACGGCGGCGCCGAAGCCAATAATAGCCCCAACAATGGCATGAGTTGTCGATACAGGCCAACCAAAATAGGATGCGATTTGCAGCCACACGCTTGTACCCAAAAGAGCCCCGCACATCCCTAGAACCAAGATGATCGGTTCACTTATAAACATTTCTGTGTTGATTAGCCCTTTTTGCATCGTTTCCGATACACTTGCACCTACAAAAAAGGCTCCAGAGAATTCAAGAACGGCAGCGATAAGAACAGCTCTTCTTAGAGTGAGAGCTTTAGATCCTACGGAGGTCCCCATGGCATTGGCTACATCATTGGCGCCTATATTCCACGCCATGTAGAACCCTACAACGAGAACTAGAATCTTTAAGATGAGATCTGTATCCATTCCTTCTCAATAAAATTTTTTCGTTCTATTTTAACTCTAATATCATTCGAATTCGATTTGCTAATTTTTCTGAAAGCGAAGAAATAAGCCCGATTTCTTCAATAAGCTTTACCCATTGATAAAAAGCTGGGGTCGACAGTTGGCTTGAAGAAGCAAATAGTTTTTTTGTAAGAGTTCTTTGCATTCGATCAGCATCATGTTCTTTGCTAGCTGTAATTTCCACCATTGTCTTGACTTTTTCTGCTTCGATTCCGCCAAAAGAAGACTCGAGGAGTTCATCAATTTCTTGAATAATTTTTCGAGAAAATTCAAAAACTTCTACGTTTTTCTTGTAGAAGATCTTAATGTCTTCGAGCATATGATCAAAAAATTCTAGTTGTATTAGATGGAGTAGGAGGCCCACATCTTCAGTCTTGTCAGCTATGCTATCTTGAAGGGCGAGTATTTCTAAAAATTGAGAACGATCAATAGGAAGAAAAAGGCTTTTTGGCAGATGATTACGTATGTCGTTTTTTGTGAGGTCTGCTTCATGTTCAAGCTTTGCTAATTCATTTACGAAAGCTTCAATTTGATCGAGGGATATGGTAGGAAGCTTATCGAAAATGGTGGACAGTTTGTCTATGCAACTGGCTACTTTTTGCATATGTGTTTGCAATGGTGCAAACGGGGACTTGCCAAATAATCTTGCAATTGTAAGCATGTTTGCTCAAAGTATTTTCTACTAAGCTGTTAGTATATAGTGCAAATTGTTTAATGCAAAGTCAAAAAATATGATGAGGATTTTATGTTTTCCTGGATAAAAAAATCTCTTTTTTTCCTTCTTTCTTCAGTTGCAATTTTTGTTGGGGCAGAAGATACGAGGGATTGGTACAGTGAAAGTTTATATGATTCCTGGAAACAATCATTTAGAATCTCAAAAATTATTTACGAACAAAAAAGCGACCTTTTTGATTTACTTGTTTTTGAAAACTCTATCTTTGGAAGAGTATTAGCGATGGACGGCGCAATTCAGGTCACAGAGAACGACGAGTATGTCTATCAAGAGATGATAACACACGTTCCTCTAATTGCTCATGGAAATGTAGAAAGTGTTCTCGTTATTGGTGGGGGTGATGGAGGGGCTTTACGTGAGGTGCTGCGACACAAGCAAGTAAAGAAAATTGTACTAGTAGAGATCGACCCAACAGTTATTGACCTGTCAAAGAAATACTTCCCTATGATTTGTAAAAATGCCTTCAGTGATCCAAGAGTGGAGATTGTCATTCAGGATGGAACAGAATATGTAAAGACGGTGAAAAGTCGATTTGATGTAATTATTTGTGATTCAACAGATCCGATAGGTCCGGGAAAAGTGCTATTTATGCCAGAATTTTATGCCAATTGCAAAAAAATCCTTCGAAAGGGAGGAATATTTGTGAATCATGCCGGTGTGCCTTTTTTACAAAAAGAAACTCTTCCGATGGTTAGTAAAGATCTTAGGAGATCGTTCTCAAAAGTTAATTTTTACGTTGCGGCTATTCCAACTTATGTAGGTGGTTTCATGGCATTTGGTTTTGCAAGTGATAATGTGTACACGAATCTAAAGCTTGAGGTAATTCAAAAAAGACTGCAGGAAGTTACGGGAACGATGAAGTATTACAATGCAGATATACATAAAGCATCTTTTGCTCTTCCGAATTTCATAGAGGACATGCAGAAGTAAAATACTATTGATAGAAAAATATTTAATGGCATGCGCTAAAAAGCATGAATAAAAAAATAATTCGAAATCAAGTTAGATCCACTTGGGGCCTCTTTTTCTGATATTGGCTTGTCCACCCTCAGCTATTCTAATGTGGTATACTAATGTTTATTTAGATGGTTCTCTCACCTACTTGCTAGCTTTCGTAAATGTTTTTAGCCTACTATTTTGTTTGTTTCTCTATTTTAAAGGACGATTTAAACCATCTAGTACTGATGAAAGTGTCAGCGGTAATTTCCTTTTTGATTTTTATTGGAGAACGGAGCTGTATCCGCGAATTAATAGTTGGGATTTGAAAATGTTTACCAACTGCCGATTTGGCATGATGAGTTGGACGATTTTACTTGTTTCTTTTGCTTCGAAGCAATCAGAGCTATATGGTTTATCAGGTGGAATGATTGTAGCCCTAATTATTGCAGTTTTTTTACGTTGGAAAATTCTTCTTATGGGAAAACGGGTATTTACGCTCCATGGATATCATGCATGACAGGGCAGGTTTTTATATTTGCTGGGGTTTTCTTGCATGGGTCCCAAGAGTGTGTACGTCCACCACGCTTTATTTAGTTCAACATCCAATTCATCTCGG
>DAIEPN010000170.1 GCA_027348355.1 Chlamydiota bacterium
CTTTGTTCTTCAATCCTAATTCCTTCAATTTTTCGTGGACGTATAATAGGGTAAAAGCTTTCTCCAAAATTTATGATCCTCAGCTCAAGAAAACGACTGAGTTTGCGGAAATATTCTCGATTTTCTTTAGTATCGACTTCCAGTACAAACCCAAATTCTGCATCAGAATAAGGCGACATTTCTCCTCTAGCCATAGAACCAAAACTAACAACTGCGTAGGCAGTGGGAGGAGGCTCTTTGATTTTCTCTATAGAATTTGTTATCAAGTCAACTAATAAGCTTTGAAAGAGCTCTGTTGTTATTTTTTGAATCTGTTCAGGAGCTTCCTGCCTGTCTACCATTTGTTGTATTTGCAAACGAATCCCTACTAAGCGATTTCGCCATCCCTTAGTATAGCCTTGCTCAGAATTTTCTAAATTTACTCCTAATTCGAGAAGAAATAGCGTTTCAGTTTCTTCTAGTTTTGCAAAAAGGGGCTCTTGATAATCCGGATTAAGCTCATATAGTCTAGCTGCAGCCAGAGCTTGGTTAAAAAGATGAGCGTCTCGTAAATAATCCTTTTTTGCTAAAAAAAGTTCGCCTAGCTTAGTAAGATAAAGAACTTGCTTCTTAGCATCTCCATTTTCATAGGCTTTTTCAAATTCTGCATAATTCGCGCCTTCTAAATCTTTTATTTCATCTGTAGACAACGATTTTTTCTCTAAGGAAACCGTCTCTTTGCCTTTCTCTTTTTTAAAGGCTTGCTTAGAACTTGATTGAGAAGATTCATATTGTTGGGTATTTGAAGTTTGCGAAACAGGAGGCTCTTCGCTTTTTTTAGACTGGGATCCTCCTCCCCCTACAAGCCCATATTCACCTAAAACGACACACCTAGAAAACAAATCAAAGGTCAGTAAACGTGGATTTAGGGATAATTGCTCGGTTGAAAATTCATTTAGAACTACTAGAGTGACATTCTCTCTAGTAACATCGTCTTTCTCTACAGCGCAAACTACATGGCCTCCTAACGTTTTGAAAGAGATCTGAAAACCTTGGTAATTTCTGATTGTTGTCCCTATTAAATCAGTAAAATTAGAAGAGTTGTTGGAGGGCTTAACTGAAGAAAGTGGACATCTTGTCTGAGAACAATCCGAAATCGTAAGAGAGTTCATATATTTTCCAAGGTTCTAGGTTTTATCAAAAATACTGGTCCTATCTATCCCGTATGCTAAACGAACGGCAAGAGGTTATTCTTTACAAAATTCATCTCTATCTTTAAAACTGAAGTAAGATTCTTTATAATTTCTTTATATATTAGCAAGAGGTAATTATGTCAGTACAAGCAATTCAATCTCGTGTACCCACTTTCATTCCCCCTGATCTTGCTGATAAACTACCCAATCGTCAAACGCCGTGGGAACCGGATCAAGCACTATCTCAGCAGCTCGTACCAATACCAAAAAATGACCCTAAAAAATATCGAGAATATGTACTTACAAGTGGCCCTCTTGTGGATTTTGTAATGCGCTATTGCAACGTCAATCCTGCGCGAAGAGAAGTAGTATCGTGTATTACCTATATTGATAACCCAACGCTTAGAACGTCCTTCGAAACGGGACTTATTCTTATGGAAGGTGAAGCAAATAACCCTAAATTTGCTCCTACATGGAAACAAAACACCAAAGATAGACAAGAACGAGAAAAGGTCCTTGCTGAATGGGAAGCATTAGTAGAACCATTCTCCCCTCTCACCGTAAATGGTGAAACGATAACAAATGCAAAGGTTTTTCCTGGATTCCACGGATGTAGTGATACTGCGGCTGACTCAATTGCTAAAACAGGATCAGCGTATTTTGGCAAATGCCAAGACTTAGATTCGAGTCAAAGCGGTAGTGCGCTTTCCACAGATGATGGTTATTTTGGAAGAGGCATTTATGGGACAGATAGCTTTGCCTATGCGCGAAAATATGGGAAAAAAATATTTATTTCTTGGTTTGCCATGCGGGAGCCACGCCCAGTCATAGGCGATGTAAAACATCCAAAAATGGCAACTGACATGAAACAACTAAAAGGTCATGGTAAAGTCGCAGCACACAACGCTCATTTTATTTCCGTCGCTTCAATTAGACCGGAAGATCCAAATTGCATGCTTTATTACCCGTGCCATACTGCGGCAGGACAAGAGGCTGACTGTCACGAGATTGTAGTTTTCGACAGCAGGCAAGTTCTTCCTTGGATTGTGATCAGTGTAGCTCCTATTCCAAATTGGAAAAAATCCATGTCACTTACCTATACCGTAGATGACTGTTATGAGGCTTGTAAATCCGGAAGGCAAAACCAGGTTATGGAATGGATAAATCAAGACAAAACACGTCTTGAACATAAAATGGTCAATAGGGAAACAGTTCATTTTGCAGCCGTTTTAGGTGACCAAATCTCTATTTTAGAATGGCTATACAAACAAAACCTTTCCTTAATCGGCACTTGTAGAGAGGACGGATGCAATATTTTACATTTGGCAGCAGCGTTCGGGCGTCTTGAAATCGCAAGATGGATTAAAAGATATTGTCCGCAATTACTAAATCAGAACAATGACCAAGACGACTCCCCTCTTTATATGGCCGCCTTTTTTGGACAAAAGGAAATCCTACTCGAATTTATAGACGAAGTAAAAAAAGACCCCAAAATTATTTTAAAACTTGTGCAAACATCAAATACAGAAATGGTTGATTTTCTGATCCAAAATGGTGTTTCACTTAACGTGGTCAATGATCGAAATCAAACTCTCTTGCATTTAGCTGCTGAATCAGGTCAAAAGCAAAACGTTGTGTATCTACAGAGTAAAGGGTTAGATATAAATGCTCTTGATAAAGATAAAAAGACACCTCTTTTCTTAGCCGTCACAAATGGTCATGATGCTATAGTTGACCATCTACTCCAAGATAGCGCTAAAACAGATACGATCACAACGAGTGGTGATACTCTTTTTCATACTGCAGCTTCCTATGGGCGCATTACCCTATTGGACAAGCTACATCCGGTATGCCCAAATTTAGTCGACATCCCAGATGATGACGGAAAAACGCCTTTACACAGATCTGTATGGGAAGATCCAAAGCCTCAAGTGGTAGCCTGGTTTTCAGACCATGGAGTGAATGTAAATGCAAAGACCTATAACAGAGTTCAGCAAATGGCTTTTAATTACACTCCACTCCACTGGGCCGCCAAACACGGTCACCTAGAGAGTGCAAAACTACTGATCCTAAATGGAGCGAGCCAAATAGAAACCAATATTAACGGGGAAACACCTCTAGATTTAGCTATACGTTTTGGACAAGATCATGTAGCTAGATATCTTATTGATCCTCAATTTGACGGATCTCAGGAAGCATTATTTACCTCACCTCCGACTCAAGAGCAATGTATAGCAAGATTTGCGCAGGCATACCAAAATCAAGAACATGTTAACCAAGTGCTCTGCCTTGAAAAACTAGGGGATCTATTTCTGCAGAAAAAAAACTATTTAGATGCAGCTCATGCATTAAATGGTGTTTTTGTCTTAGCAAAAAACTATGGACTTCCTCAGCAATACCAAAGGCTAATTTTTAAGAAATTAGAAAGGATTGAAGGAGAATTTATCTTAGAAAAATTTAAACTGAAGACTTCTCCTGATTTTAAAGACTATCTTCAGAAATTTCGAGAAGAGCTTGCAACCATTAGAACTACAGCCGAGCAAGCACTTACTATACAAACCGCTGCCGAAGTGCAAATCAAAATGAACCAAGAACTTCAGCAGTTATTTTCTCAGCTTGTCCAACACTGCTCGAAGATGATAGATAAGAAACCACCGAGCCCTTTTGCTGTAGTAAGTTTTGGATCTCTAGCTAGAGGAGAAATGCTGCCTAATGAAAAAATCGCATTTGGGATCTTCGTGGAAAACTCTACCCCCGAAATTACTTCCTTTTTCAAGAGTCTTTATGAATTTCTGAAGCTAAGAATGGTCAACATTGGAGAGACTGAGCATGCCCTTCTCCCATCTAGCGCAACAGCCCCTTCTAGATTTACTAAAGCAGGATTTCAATTTGACACAGCTTTCGAAAGCTTTGAAATGGTGGTTACACCAGAGAGTGCATCCTCTATACAAACTAAAGCTGATTTTGAAAGAAACCCTTCTAGAATGGGTAGGGAAGCTCTCTTGGTCTCTTCACTAGTCTCTGGAGAGTCTTCTGTTTATGAAAAATATCAAAAAGCCACTCAATTATCTTTGGATGAGAAAAAATTTTTCGGAAAAAAATGGAGAGAAGACAGAGCCCTAAAAACTCTACAAGAACACGTGCAGAAGTTTCAGGCATTGATACACATAAAGAAGATCAAATTGAGCCAATATTCTTTAAATAAGGGTTTGTATCAACCTTTGCTGAATGTGATTCATACGCTTGGGGTCTACTATGGAGTAAACGGGAAAAACGCATTTGAGATTATAAAAGCCCTTGAAACCCAGCAGGTTTTGAATAGAGACGCCTCGCAAAACCTACAGACTCTACAAGGTATTTTAACTAGAGCTAGTATGCTGACTCATAATTTACTTAAAGAAGAGCAAGCCGATATTTCTCTTACAGAGTTGATGGAAAAAAATCTTGTAAGAAGAGAGGACCTCTTGGAGGTATATCGCGTTTTCATACCACTTCAAAAAGCATGTGAGGATTTTGTTGTGAATCCTACGAAGGTATTTGCGAATAAAGCCATCTATGATGCTACGATTTCCATTGAATAAAGGATATCATGACATCAACGCTAAAAGGTTGCACCTATAACATTGGGTATTCCTATTTGGATCATCTTAAGCTTCGTAGAGCCAAGGATCCTGATTTTTCAGGAAAAATTCAGTCTAAAGAGGAAGAGATTGAATTACTCTCTCTCTATGAAAAGGTAGAAAGAAAATCTGCGGAACTCATTCTTCAAGCTCAATTAGATTTTCTCTGCATCCAAGAAGGTGGAAATGAAAGTAGGCCTTTTTTTCAAACCTTTACAGATCAAAAAAAAGCTGAGGATGGGACTGAAAAATATACAATTATCCATACAGGAAATAAAACAGACTGCTTTGACTCTGCGCTCATCCTAAACACCAATCGATTTCAGAATATTCAGGACCATTCTTTTATTGCGAAGGCAAAAAACAAGTATACAAATGACCCAGTTATCAAAGATGTGTCCGTTGCGACTGTGATGGATAAAGAAACAGGACAAAAAATTGCGATTGTTTCAACACATGTGCCAGGTCTTGACCTCACTATGACTCCCCTATCTTTAGAGGAAGAAGAAAACGGAAATGCTTTATGTAGAGTAATGATTGATAAGCTTGATGAAGTAGGAAAAGACAGGCTCCAAATCATAGGAGCTGATATGAACGCGAATCCAGAATTTGTCTCGGATCGTTTTTCTCTTTTCTATCAAAAGGGTTTTACTCTTTTACGAAGCCATCTTCCTACAAACGTGAATCCGGACCCAAGTATTTCTACGGGAAGGCTTTTAGTGGAGAGAGAAATCGACTTTTTCCTCATTAGAAATAAGAAATGTGAGGAAAAAATTACATTTACCTGTATGGAACCTATTTTAGAATTTGATCCCTCTACAAATTGCTCCGATCATATTCTTCTTTTAATGGAAACTAGTTCTAAAGTTTCTCATGAAACTGTTGACCTACTGCAGGTAAAAAGCTCATCAAGCAAAGGGGGTATTCTTTCTAGGTTGTTTTCTTGGTTAAACATCTCATGAAGCTAAAGGGATAAATATGATTCTTTTATTACAAAGGTATCATCTTGTAAGTCGTCTATGGAACATCAAAGACATAAATCCCTCTATGTCCCCATCACAAAATCCAGAGTATTCTCATTGGGGACTAGCCAAGCATTTATGGAAACCGGTGAAAAGTTCTAGTTTAGATAGTAGTCGCGTTACTATTTCAACGGATGAGAATCTCAAGATTTTCCCTAAGCAAGAAAAAAGCATCGATCTTTTATCTTTCGAAAAGAAACCAAATATCGATGAAATAAGAGATGAAGAAGGGTCGTATTATGCCCTTTTTGGAAAAGCTTATGAGAATGGAGAAGCTCAAGACCAGGTTCACTATCTAGAAAAACTGGGAGATCTTTTCTTGCAGAAAGAAGAGTATGTCAAAGCTTCCCATCTCCTAAATAGCGCACTTGCTTTGGCTACAAAATGCGAATTTGACCCAGCCTATCAATCTCAACTTCTTTCAAAATTGGAAAGGATTGAGGAGAATTTCTTAGGAAGCTTTGGCATAAAACCCAAAGCAGAACATGAGGGATATCTTCAGGGCTATAGAGATCAACTAAAGGAAATTCGTCTACAGATACAAAAAATGGTAGAGGAAAAGGAATCTCCACAAAAAATCCAAAAGATAACAACAGAGTACTTTCAAAAGTTATTAGTAGATCTAATAACTCATTCGATCGAGGTCTTAGGTGAAAATCCACCTACCCCCCTATGCAGTAGTAGCTTTTGGTTCTATGGCCAGAGAAGAAATGTGTCCTTACTCAGATGTGGAATTTGGATTTCTTTTGGAAGATGACACTGAAGAGAATCGAGAATATTTTCGGAAATTAAGCCAATTCCTTCAACTTAGAATAATCAACTTAGGGGAAACCTTTTTTCCGGTGTTACGCCCCCAAAAAGGTTGCAAACTCATTTTTGAGAGACTAAGCAAAACTCCTCGAGGGTTTAGTTTGGATACAGGAGGTATTGCTCCTTTAGGAAAAGAGGGCGTATATGAACTTATCTGTAGTCCAAAACAGTTGGCAAATTTCCACAATCCCAAATGGTTGGAAGCAAATCAAGGAGAAACCCCTTTGATTAATGCTTTGACTCAGTGTGCCTTTGTTATGGGAAAAGAGAACTTACTTGATCAGTATATTACTAGTATGGAGAGGACTCTTAATGCTAGAACAGGGCTCTTCTTTGGTCCACGATTAAGAGAAAGTCGGGCAATAGATCTCTTGAGAGGCCATCTGCAAGAATTTCATCCTTGGCTTACAAAAGATAGAATTGATGGCCGAGGATTTAACGCAAAAAAGGATTTATATCGTCCCCTCCAAATGATCGTAGGATGTCTTTCTCTTTACTACGGAATAAGCAGCGGTAACACCTTTACTGCTATTCAAGAATTACAAAAAAAGGTGTTTTCAGTGCAGAAGGTGCAAAAAAACTTCAAGAAACGTTAGACATAGCAATAAAGTGGCGTATTCAAGCTCACCTTTTCTACAAATCAGAAGAAGAAACCTACCGCTATAGTAAAGAGTCGGATGATGAGAAAATACTTGGATTTTTACCCTTCACAGATACGTTAGCAGACACTCTTTTGTAAGTATACCGTACCTTACTACCTCTCCATAAAGCGGCTCAGGAATTTGTAAAAACAGGTAATGTTTCTTATATTTCTTCAGAAAATTTCTATAACGAGAATATGAATACTAACCGCTCAGAAGCTGAAGATAAATTTGCTTATAGAGAAGCTTTAAAAGAATATGAAACATTGGTCGCAATCAATCCAAATAATATCTATGCTTTAGAGAATTTACAAAGGATTCAACTTCTATTAGAGCAAAACCAAGAAGCTTTACAATATAGCTTAGAACAGCTCGCAATTTTAAAAAGCAAACATAAGGGTACTTCTCATCCGCATATTGCTTCCTGTCTTACTAACGTGGCTGCTGCTTATGCAGGATTGCAGCAGTTTTCCAAAGCAGTTGAGTATTATGACCTATCTTTGCAG
>DAIEPN010000184.1 GCA_027348355.1 Chlamydiota bacterium
CGAAAGATGGTCGAGCTTGCACTGGATGCAGGAAGAAAAAGACAAAGTCCACAAACAGGGCTCGTTCACTTTTGTTATGAAAGTGAGAGTAACATACATGATACCATCCCACTTTTTGAAAATGCCTGTTTTGCTCTTGCTCTTTTTAGATCCAGACTTTCTGAAAACGTATTAGAAGGAAAAGAAATTATTGAGAAGATCTTATCCTTACGTATAGAAGGGAATTTTCCTGTGTATCTTCATGAATATCCTATTTGTAAAAGCCGAAATTTTTCTTTTCAGGTTCTCCCAGTCTTTTTTTATTTACAGAACGAATTTACTAATATTTTAGGAGAATCTCTTACAAATAAGTTGCAATCAGCTATATCTGCAATCCTAACCCACGCAAGTAATCTACGAGAGCAAAACATTCTTCCTAAAGGAGCTGATGCTAAATGTAGAGCGGTCTTACAATCGGAAGAATTTTTCGCTTGGCAGCCATGCTCTTCTGTAGAATGGGGAGATTTTTTACTTGCTTACCAAATGTATAGTTTTACAAGAGAAGCTCCAATAGAGGTATTAGAAAGGGCCTCCTCATTTTGGAATGGAGATGTGCTCAGCTATATTGGAAAAGAAAAACGTTTCATGCAAGATAAAGGTGAACCTTTGCTTACCCTGTATGACCTTTTTATGGGGGGCCTTTTCCATACGTATAGTGATCGTATGTTCCATGATCAGCCACTCCATTTACAAGCTTCTTTAATCTATCCTTTTTCCAAAGAGCTTCCTTTGCAGAAAACCGAAAGTTCTTTTGTTCTCTCCCCTATGGAGGAGGACCCTCAGCGTATTTTATGGGGAGAGAAAAGTTTTCTTCATAGTCTAGTTTGGGAAGGGAAAAACTGCGCCGTCGAGCGCAAAATTAGTACTGAGGGCATCGATCTATTTTTTACTCTCCCTGCTATTATTCCCGAAGCGGAAGATGAACATATGGAAATTTCTCTCTATGTTAACCTTCATGAAAAAAATGCCGTTTCGCTAAGCACTGGGAAGGGAATGGTATTTCCTCCAGAAGAAATCCTTCATATCCGCTCGTTTCCTATTTCTTGGAAAGTAAGCTTTGAAGTAATGGAAGGCGCTGGAAGATATGTAGGGCATCTTTCCAGGGGGAATAGAGCAAGTCAAATTGCTACAAAGGGAGAAAATCGCTTTGAAGCTTATGACTATCGAATAGCAATCCGTACAGTTCAAAGAGAGTCTAATGCAAAAATCAAAGTGTCTCTGAGGGTTTCTTCAAGCTAAGCCCTTAAAATGCTAATCTGTTTTTTCTCTGCATCATAAAAGTTTCTTTGGTAAACTCCTTCCCTTCACATTATCCGTAAGGGGAAATATGGCCGCAGCTACAAAAGGTCTAAGTACTTCAAGTGGATCAAGTATTTGGGCACTGCCTTCTTGGTCCATATCAGATCTCAAGGAAACAGGAATTAAAGCTGCTTTTCAAATCGCTTCTTATCTAACAGATCCAGTCTGTAAGAGTCATGAACTTTTCAGGAGGGCTTATCTAGTAGATACTTTTCATCCAGAAGCGTTTTCTGCATCCAATTATGGCAGAAAATTTTTCCTCTCCACTGGTGCTGTAGCTACAGCAGTCATAGCTACTCTCACAACAGCTCCTGGGATTATTTTGCGCTCTTTAGCATCTAGGTTCCAAGATAGGCCATTTCTATATTTTAAGGGACTGTCTGAAGAAAAGGTTATGGAAGATAATCAGTTTTCCCTCCTTTCTTGGAATGTTTGCTTTGTATGCGGGGGCTATAGCATTAGCGACGGAGGGGTGGCTCCGTGGCCAGAAAGAATAGAGGCTGTAACTGATCGGATTCAAGACGATGATGCCGATGTAGTGTGCCTTTATGAAGTGTTTGATACGAAATCTGGCTTGCAGCTATATGAAAAATTGAAAGATAAATATGCTCATTTCTATTTCAACATAGGCCCCAAAGCTATAGGAGTGTCTTCGGGGATATTTCTAGCTAGCAAATACAAGATTATCGATCCAGAATTTGCGGCTTTCCCTCAAGAAGCTTTGATAGGAAGAACTAAATATGCTGCAAAAGGTGTCTTTGATTTTACCATACAAAGCCAGGGAAAGGGTTTTTCAAGAATTTTTGCAACGCATCTGCAACATTCCGAACAATGTGATTTTCCTGAAACGGAAGAAATTACAGCTCGGAAGTTGGAAATGGATATCATTATGAAAAGAATTGAGACAGTTAAGGAGGAGAGGCTTGCTCTTGTTTTGACCGGTGATCTAAATTTAGATGAAAAGGAACTTAGTGAATCTTCTTGGGCAACTTGTTTTATAAGAGATGCAAGTCTTGTAGGGAAGCCAACATGGGGTGGGGATGGGTTTTGTGCTACGATGGTAGGGAAGAAAGTTTCGCCTCCACTTACTCTTGACTATACTCTTGTAAAAAGTAATAGTGCGCAAAAAATTACTTCATCTTTAGTGGAAACAGGATTTGATGGAAAGGTATATAAAGAGTCCTCTCTTTCCGATCATAATGGCATTAAAAGTAGTATTGAACTAGCGATCCTTTCCACGAACTACTAGTTCGTGGAAAGGAAGATGATTATCCTTCAGAAGGTTTTTGTTGCATACAAGGGCTATCAATTGCGATCCCCATAGCATGCATACCGTTATCGACGTAAAGGATTGTTCCTGTAATTGCAGAAGCTAAGGGAGAGAGTAGGAAAGCTGCACTGTAACCTACTTCTTCAGCTGTCATATCTTTGACGAGTGGCGCATTTGCCATAGAATAGTCGATCATGCAATCAATAAATCCAATGGCTTTCGCAGCTCTGCTTCGTAGCGGGCCTGCAGAAATAAGGTTTACTCTTGTTCCCCATTTTCTTCCTGCTTCGAAAGCGAGTGTTTTTGTATCGCTCTCAAGGGCCGCTTTGGCAGAACTCATTCCACCTCCATAACCTGGAACCGCTTTTTCAGAAGCCATATAGGTAAGACCGAGAATCGATCCATCCTTATTAAGGTGTGGGCCAAAATGAGCGAGCAAGCTTAAAAATGAATAGGAAGAAGAGCTGATCGCTGCTAAGTAACCATTGCGTGAAGTATCAAGTAACGGCTTTTTAACTTCAGGGCCGTTGGCTAAGGAATGCACAATGATATCGATTTTGCCATAATCTTTAGCAACAGCTGCCGCAACTTCAGATATCGTATAGCCGGTAGCTTCTTGGTAGCGTTTGTTTTCTCTAATTTCTTGAGGAACATCTTCTGGTTTATCAAAGGAAGCATCTAAAGCATATAGCTTTGCATACTCCATCATTTTGCCATTAGAAAGCATCCTGGATTCGTCAAACTTGCCGTTTGCCCAAGATGTGGTGAAAATTTTTACAATAGGAGTCCAAGTTCCGATAAGAATTGTAGCTCCTGCTTCAGCTAAAGCTTTAGCAATGGCCCAACCATATCCTTGATCATCCCCGATACCAGCTATAAAAGCTATTTTGCCACGCAAATCAATCTGTAACATATGTGCCCTATATCTTGTGAGTTAAGGGCAGTATATATAACAAATTATCAAGTATTTTTCAAACTTTATATACAGGTTACTCTAAAAGCTCAGAGACAAAATTATCTTTTTTTTGCTGTCTTTTTTCTAGAGAGTAGTCTACGCCAGCCTTCAGCTGTCAAAATTTTTTGAAAAATTCCCATTTTACGTGGAGTAGATTTACGAGAAACTGCTTTTGCAGAAGAAGAAGATTTTCTTTTTGCTGTAGATTTGTGCATAGCCATAATAATCCCTTGGTTATAACTAATTAATTTAAGTTCAATATAAATCTTAATTTATTCAAGGTCAATAAAATTTTTAATTTATTATATACAAAACTGCTTTTTAAGATTGTTAACTAGTTTTTGTGTATAATAGAAGTTCAATTAAAGCAGAATGTTTTTTGAAGAATGAAGTTTATATCCTCATGCATGTTTAAAAAAAATTGGCATAAGCTAGTATGCTGCCACGAATTGGTTTTTTCTCTAGAATTTAACCCATTTAGTTTTTACGATGGGAAAAAGGAATTTTATTTAATTTAGGTTGCTATGTCCAATATCGATATTTTCTACGAAGGTAAGCTGTCTACTCGCTGTGTCTATACAGAAACTGGCTCAGAAATTTTTACCGATGCCCCAAAGGATAATCATGGGGAAGGGAAGCAGTTCTCTCCAACAGATCTAGTAGGTGCCTCCCTAGGATCTTGTATGCTGACCCTTATGGGGATTGTCGCGAATAAAATCGAAGTTGATCTGAAAGGAACAAGGGCTACTGTCAAAAAAACAATGGCCACTGCTCCCATGAGACGGATTGGAAAAATTGAAGTTCATATTTTTTGTCCGGCTATCATAGATGCTACTAAAATCCAGCAACTTGAAAAAGCAGCCAAAGGATGTCCTGTACATCACAGCTTGCATCCTGATATTGAGCAAGAGCTTGTTTTCCACTGGGGGGAGAGTTGAAATATCTAAGTGTTGATTCTTTTGAAAAGCATATTCACGAGGCTTACCCCGATCATTTCTCCTCTAGTTATCTGATCGTTTGTCCACAAGATTTTGAAAGAAAACTAATTATTGATAGGGTGGTAAGCGCGCTAGGTCGCGCAGATCCTGAATGTTTGCATAGCAGTTTTAATTCAGGGACTCCCTTCCATGAAATTTTAGGACAGCTCAGCACAAAATCACTTTTTTCAACTAAAGCGATCATTACGATTGATAACGTAGAGAAATGGACAAAGCAGGATATAGAGAAGCTTACTGAATATTTATGTAATCCAAGTGGATTTGCTTACCTAATTCTAGGTGCGAGTTTAAGTAAAAATTTAGAAGAGCTATATAAAAAATCTAAAAAGGAACTTGTTTTTTTAGATATTGGGGAAGAAAAGCCTTGGGATCGAGAAAAAAGAATTGCCAAGTGGCTTGTCAATAAGATCCAGGAAGAGAAGAAAAATCTATCTTCTTCTGCGGCCTCCTATTTACTTGAACATCATGGAACTGATATGGCCGCACTTTCGCATGAGTTGGACAAGATTGTCTGCTATGTAGGGGACAAGACAAACATTCAGTTAGATGACATCTTACCGATTGTTTCACGAAGTAGTCTTACATTAAATGGTTGGCAAGTTGCAGAGAAAATTGTATGGAAGCAAGAGTGGCAGCCTCTTCCTTCTTCCGATATTTCCTTTCTTATTAGTTTACTCGGACAAGTTCGTTACCATTTGCAGCTGGGCATGCAGATTTCTTGCCTGCAAGATAAAAATATAGAATATGGGGAAATACAAAGACTATTCCCATCTGTTAAGCCTGCAAATATAGAAAAGTTCTGTGCTCTTGCTTCGACCTATACAAAAGAGTACTTTTATGAAGGGATTTTAGCTCTTTTTGAAGTGGAAAAGGCTTGTAAAAAAGGAAGCCTTGATCCCATGATCATTTGGGAGAGATTTTTAACAAAACTAACGAGAAATGAAGTCAAAACCTAAACTCCTTCTTCTTCCGAATGTTCTGGATGAGTCCTGTGACCATAGACTGTTTTTTCCAAAAACAGTAGATGAGGCGGTCTTTACCCTTGATGGGCTTTTTGCTGAAAGTCTTTCAGGCGGTCGCCATTTCTTGCGTCGATTTTCATTTTCTAGAGCTAGAAAAGTTGTAGATATTCCTATTCTTCTTCTCAATGAGCACACACAGAAAAATGAACTAGAAGAATTGTTAAAGCCGGTCCTTGAAGGACAAACTTGGGGAATTGTTTCAGATGCTGGGCTTCCTTGCTTTGCAGATCCCGGATCACAGCTGGTCTATCTTGCTCATCAAAAGAACATTGAAGTAGAAGCTTTTGTAGGACCTTCTTCCATTGTACTTGGTCTCATGCTTTCAGGACTTTCTGCGCAGAATTTTTCTTTTCAAGGGTATTTACCTAAGAAACCAGAAGAATTGCAAAAGAAGCTGAAAGAGCTTCAAACGATCTCCACCAAAGAAAAGATGGTCCAGATCTTTATTGAAACACCTTATCGCAACAATAAAATGCTGGAAACGCTTGTACACACTCTTCAAGATAACACAATTTTATGTGTTGCCTCTGACATCACACTCCCGGCGCAAAATGTGCGCACATTGTCTATCAAAAATTGGAAAAAAGGACCTTTTCCGGACCTTGATAAAAAGCTCGCAATTTTTTTGTTTCAGTCATTTTAAAAAAATATTTCACCGAAATTTACTCAATAGAAACTGAAGAATTTTCAAAAATTCTTTGCCCCTCAACTAAAAATTTTGCTTGGCAAATCTTTACCGAATGCTTATAATTTCGGTAAATTTTATTAATTCAGTGAAACTTTGGCAGCAGTGCTGGCTGAAGTGAAGTTAACAATCAATTGATTAAAGGAGATAGTATGGTACAAGTAACTTTGGATACAAAAGTAGTAACAGACGCAATAGGAAAAGGTGCGGCTTGGGTATCAAGCAAGCTCCCATCTGTAGCTTCAATGCAAGTGGGTGGAAACCTTCTTTCTGTAGGTATGGGCGCAGTAGCAGGTTATCAAGGTGGACGCATAGCTAATATAGCGGACACATTCGCGAAAGGCTTTTTGTCAGCAATGAACGGCTTAAGCGGTGGAAGCGTTGCAAAATCTATTATGAAAGATGTTCAGGATTTTAGAGCTGCTAGTGATGCAAAAGCGAAAGGTGCCGTAGTTCTATCTGGATTGACTAAATTGATGGGTTCAGTTGCATTGATCACCGATGCAGCAACAACTGTTGTAAGCCGCTATGTAAAATCTGAGCGTTTTGATACTTTTGTAGCTGTAACAAAAGGTTTAGGAGCGATTGTTTCTTTAACTGCAGGAAGAGAGATTATAGATTTAAAAAAGAGCGTTGATGGACTTTCAAAAAAACATAAAGAAGATGAAGCAGCTCTAGTAAAGAAACAAGCAAATGATCGTAAAGCTGCCATTGAAGGTGATGTTGAAGCGTTTTCTGCTAGAATTAGTGAAGCAAGAGGACTTTCTAGTGTTATAGGACGAGTTGGATCAGAAAAAGCCATCAATGAAAGTGCATTAACTACAGAAAAACATTATGTTGAGAATTCATTAGAAAATGCTAGCCAACCGAATGTAGAAAATTTAAGTAAACGTCAGGAACTATACGAAAAGTTAAGCTCTGCACTTGGAGGACTTAATTCAGAGTTTGGTAAATGGACACTTACTGGCAATCAAGATGCTATTGCTCAGGCTAAAGAAAACTGTGTAGGTTTATACAGAGCTTTACAGGAATTAAAAAATTCCCAACTACCACAAATTACTGAAAAGGAAGGTCAGGAAAGAGCAAACCTTAAGAATCAGCAACGGGTGGAAATGAAGAATCATACAAGTTATGCCAGACCTCTTCAGTCTATAGCTTATGCTTTCACAGCAGGTTTAGCAGCAGCGAAACATTTCGTTCCACAAAATAGCTACATAAACAGAGCATACCAAGTTTCTGTAGCAGCTTCCATGCTTGCTGGAGCGGCTGGTATCTTTAAACATTCAGTACCAGATGCACCTATGACACTTTCTAATGCTCCTACTGCATTGGCATTTGCGGGAAAGGTCTAAGCTAACTAAAAGGGATTAGCTTCTTTAGAAGAAGTGACATAATAATGTCACTTCTTCTGCTATTTGGAAATTTTTCATTCCTTTTCTAGAAGTTACAAAAGTTCTATTTTCTTACTAATTTTCTGCAGATTATTTCTTCAGTAACAGGGTCATAAAAGAGTATGCCTGTTCTGGTAAGCTTTACATTTTTGTTTTCGAATCGGATCCATTTTTTTGTCCTCTAAGCTTTCCAGTACTTTTATGGTAAGGAAAGATAGCTCCCGACATTTTTTTTGAAATTCTTCTAAGTTTCCCCTTCTATAAGTCGTAAGTTTACAGCTAGAACTTCATTGAGATCGTTGGGATACGAGAGCTTTTCTTCAAAATCTACAGAGGATTTACCTGATTTCAAAGATCGTGGCATTTGTTTAGATTTACGATATTGCGAAAACGTTTTTTTCCAAAAAGCTAAAAGCGGGAGGGCCGTATCCTAAAAATGACCTTCTGATCCAATATCCTATATTGTGTTTAGAGTAGTGTTTATTTTTTGCAAAGGTGGAGATTTCATGACGTTTGAGATCGATTGATTCCAAATACGTGTAGGTATACGCGAGTATTTGTAGGCTTATTTCCTGGGTTGGAAGGTGTAGGATTAGCTGCTTTTGCTTTTTGAAAAAGAGAAAGTATTGGGTTCGATTGTAAGTTTTTGAATTTTGAGTGGAATGACTTTCCATATAGTAAAGATTTGTCAAATTTCTTTATATTCTATTTGTCTATAAATCAAAGTTTTACGATATCTTAGAGAGGTGTAATTTGCATTTTCTAAATCTGTCTCTGAAATAATGATAAAAATATGACAATCTGTCCTTAAATAGAGGAAAGATATTCTTTTATCTTTCCTTAGAATAAGGAGAGATGGAAATGAATGAACTTTTTATGTTACAAATTTTGCTAGGGGAATTCTACGATATACTAAATCTTCTCAAAGATGGGGTAGTTAGAGATGCGCAATTTCCAGACGCTCCGAGTAAAATTAAAGTGGCTATCGGAATGCGCCGGTCTGGTAAAACGTACTTTCTTTATCAACAAATTCTAAAAATGATGAGTGAAGGTATTAGTAAAACGGAGATTTTGTATATTAATTTTGAAGATGATCGACTCGTGCCATTGAATGAGCAAAAATTAGCAAAATTGGTAGATTCGTTTTATTCACTTTATCCAGAAAACCATGACAAGAAATGCTATCTCTTTTTTGATGAAATTCAAAATGTCGATAACTGGCCTCTAGTTATAAGAAGATTGCATGATACCAAAAATGCAGAAATTTTTTTGACGGGTTCTTCAGCTAAGCTGTTAAGCAAAGAAATTGCAACAAGTCTACGAGGTTAATCTTTAGCTATTGAAATCTGGCCGTATAGCTTTACTGAATTTACTCGAGCGAAAAAAGTTTCGATTGATTGAAGTCTGTATAGTAAAAAAACACAAGATCAGCTTTCTCAACTATTTCACCATTATCTGTCTGAGGGAGGATTTCCTGAAATTACTTTATTTGATCCCATAGTCAAACAACAAACACTACAAGAATACCTCGATGTTGTTATCTATAGAGATATTATCGAGAGACATAATATTAAGAATCCGACTTTGATCAAGTATATGATTTTGTCAATGATTCATAATGTAGGTAAGCCGTTTACTGTGAATAAATTTTACAATGATATAAAAAGTCGAGGGTATCAAATCGGAAAAGATATTCTTTATGAATATGCAGATCATATTGAAGATTGATGGAGAAATCATTACTCTTGATTCTTATTTGTCTGAAGGGATAAAGCTATAGCTTGTAAAGGCGTAGCTTTCAGATGATTTCTTCAGCAACAGAGTCATAAAATAGTAGACCTGTTTTGGAAAGCTTTACATTTTTGTTTTCAAATTCGACCCATTTTTTATCTTGCAGACTTTGCAGTACTTTCATGGTAAGGGAAGATAGCCGTCCCCATTTCTCTTGAAATTCTTCTAAATTTACCCCTTCTATAAGCCGTAAGTTCACAGCTAACAATTCATTGAGATCGTTTGGATACGAGAGCTTTTCTTCAAAATCTACGGGAGATTCACCTGATTTTAAAAGATCATGGTATTTGCTTAGATTTGCGATATTGCGAAATCGTTTTTTCTCCCAGAAGCTAAAGGAAGAAGGGCCATATCCTAAGAAGGACCTTCCGGTCCAATACCCTGTATTGTGTTTAGAATAGCGTTTATTTTTTGCAAAGGCAGAGATTTCATAACGTTTTAAATCGATCGATTCCAAATACGTACAGGCATATTCGAGCATTTGGAGGCTGATCTCTTGAGTTGGTAGGTGAGGGGTTAGCTGCTTTTGTTTTTTGAAAAAGAGAGTATGCGGTTCGATGGTGAGGTTGTAGAGAGATAAATGAGAGATCGGAAGTTTTTGGATTTTGTGCAGAGTGTTTTGCCAGGCTGTAAAGGTTTGGTGGGGAAGGTCGTACATGAGGTCGATGGAGATGTTATCAATCCCAGCAGTAAAGACATTGTCAATTGCATGGAGGGCTTTTTCAGCGCCATGGCGTCTATCTAAAACTTCGAGTAGGGAATCGTCTAACGATTGTACCCCAATGCTGATTCTATTGATCCCTAGTTTTTTGATTTGTTTAAGATAGGGGAGGGATCCATCTTCCGGGTTCATTTCGAAGGTGATCTCGCAATCTTTAGCGATGTGAGAAGAACTTTGGAGGATCCATTCTAAAATCATGTGAACGGATTTTTCTTCTAGAAGAGAAGGTGTGCCGCCTCCAAAATAGATCGAGACGATAGTTTTTCCGTAGAGGAGGGGAAGCTTTTGCTGCCATTCTAAAAAAAGAGATTGCAAAAAGAGGTTGTGGAGGTCTTGTTTGTTTGGAAGGACAAAAAAATGGCAATAGGGACACTTGTGTCTACAAAACGGAATGTGAAAATAAAGGCTTATTTCTGGCGTTTCAAGACCCATTTAGTTGTAATTGTTTAGATAGTTTGCTTTCGTTTTGAATGTCTTTTTCGCATACGAGGTGTTATCTTTCGTTGAGTTTCTTTGTGAGTAACCTGTTGAATAACCCTGCTATCCTTAATATTGATTTCAATACAATAACTCTTGAATTCAAGGATCTGGTGGTCATTGTCTGATTGAACCTCATCAAAAATTACACACAACGGGTCACCTTTTTCAGAAAAAAGGCCAACTCCAGCCCCTTTTTTTACTTCTACAGCATCTCCCTTTGGGCCTGAGCTCCAAGAAATTGTTAAGGAACCAGAACCATCAATCGGATGAAAAAACACTTTTCCTTTTTTCACGATTTGACCTCTCTTAAGCCTTTATGACTATTGCGGATTGATTTTCCAGTGCTATACATTATTGAACTCAGCCTGACCTATGACAATTCGATCCCCTGTAATTGCAGTAATAACAGTAACAATTTTTCTACTCATAAATATCCTTTAATGAGGACTGATTATTACATGCTTATGTACTTGTGTAAAGAAAAATAGAGTTCTAAATATTTCTGTTTATTCGGAATCATGATTAGAGAACGATTATTGTTTCCTCATTCGAGGAAATGTTACCAATCACGGTTGTCTGGATCCTCTAACACACCACGGCGCCAGCGATTTTTATCACTGAATGGATCGTCATCATCTTCTTCCACAGCAGATTTTTCTTCTCCTTCTTCTTCAGTCTCTTCACTGATAGATGTCTCTGTGTCATACGATTCTGTTTCCATATCAAGGCCGGCATCTGTAAGACCTTCGTCGTTCATATCCATTTCAGGCATACTTTGTGGCTCGTGATAGGCACCTCTTGCTTGGGCAGAGCGTTTAGGAACTGTATACTCTTCTACTTCTCCATGTTCTTTCAAATAACGAAGTCGCACCTTTTCTTCATCGATTTTATCTCGAATTGCCTGCATCTCTTCTTTGTGTTTTTCAATGTCTTTTTTAGGAACAAGGCCAAGTTTTAGCCATTGCTCAAGATCATGTAATTCGTTTTCAAATTTTTTGAGTCGTTCACTTTTAATGTTCATTAGTTCCTCATGATGCAAGCTCCCTCTAGGGAGGGGTGATTACTTTTTCGTTTATTTACCTAAGTGCTTTTTTTAATGCAACTGGCTTCGGTATAGTTTTTTTTTTATTCACATGGGTTAAGGCAGAACTTTATACTAAATTTTCCTGTTTAAAGGTAGAGGGAAGATTTCTTTTCTTAAGAAATGCAGATCTGTTATAAGGAAAATTTAATATAAAAATAGATTAGGTATAAGGCATCTTCATGGGAAAAAAAGCTTTGGAATCACAGGCTTTTTCAAATGCAAATTTTGGTAACTATCCTTTCATCATCGAAGAATTGTATGAAAAATTTCTTCAAAATCCAGAAAGTGTAGACCCTTCTTGGCGTACTCTTTTTGCAAGCTACGCAGCCTCCGAAGAACCTGCCACTATAAAAAGCAAAGCTTCTAAGATTGCGTCTAAGGAAGAAGTTGTTTCTTCAAGTCTTGACTTGCGACTATTCGATCTAATTAATGCCTACCGTACATATGGGCATCTCTACGCAGATTTTAATCCATTAGAGCCAAAACTTTCCAAGAGACCGGAGCTTCTCGATCCAAAAAGATATTATTTTAGTGAGGAAGACCTTTCTAAAACCTTTCCTACTATGGGTTTTCTAAAGGAGAAAACGGCACCTCTACAAAAGATCATTACGGCGCTAGAGGAAACGTATTGCGGAAAGATCGGGATAGAGTACATGGGTTTAGAAAGACCCCAGATCGAGAAGTGGCTGCAAGACAGAATTGAGCCAGGTTTTTACACGTCTTTATCTGCTGAGGAAAAAACAGATATCATGCATTGGCTGAGCAGGGCGGAATTTTTCGAATCTTTCCTTCATACAAAATATGTAGGACAAAAGCGCTTTTCTTTAGAGGGGGGGGAAACCTTGATCCCTATGCTTGATTTTTTACTAGAAAAAGGACATGAGCTTGGACTTAAAGAGGTAGTAGTTGGAATGGCCCATAGGGGAAGATTGAATGTTTTGGCCAATATCCTTGGAAAATCCTATGAAATGATTTTCCATGAGTTTGAAGACTATTATGCTCCGGATCTACTTGAGGGAACAGGAGATGTAAAATATCATAAAGGGTTTGAAGGGGTCTTAAAGCTTTCTGATACTGCAGAAGTTCATATCACTCTTGCTGCTAACCCAAGTCATCTGGAATCGGTGGATCCGGTCGTATGCGGTATGGTAAGAGCAAGACAAGATGTACTCGAAGAGGCGAGTAAATTCCAGGTTTTACCCATCTTGATCCATGGAGATGCCGCCATTGCAGGACAAGGGGTTGTTTATGAAACTCTTCAATTAAATAATTTAGAAGGTTATGAAACTTCTGGAACGATCC
>DAIEPN010000186.1 GCA_027348355.1 Chlamydiota bacterium
AGATCGTTCAAAAGCCTGCAAATTTCTATGAGTTGATCGCTATGACTATGTATACCACCATTAGACAATAATCCTACAAGATGAATTGCCCTTCCTTCTGAGACGTTGCTGGCGAATGCCTTATATGAAGCAAAATTGGAAAATGATTTCTCAGACAGGTCATCAGCGATTCGAATTAGGAGTTGTTTAATAACTCTACCCGTACCAATTGTAAGATGACCAACTTCAGAATTGCCCATCTGCCCTGGAATAAGGCCGACAAATTTACCATCTGTGCGTAATTCGCTGTGCGGGTAATTTTGATACAAATTATCAAGTACTGGGGTTTTAGCACTTTTAACTGCATTCCCGTCAATGATTGGACTATTTCCAATACCGTCCAGAATGCACAAAAGAACTGTCTTTTTTTTCTCAACTCTCATTTTCATATCTCCACATATACTTATAGCATACAAGCTTTTTATAATTGAGTTTGTCATTCCCTAGGATCTGCTTGATCGCCAATGAACTGTATTGCAGATGATATATTGTTTTTCAAATTATTTGCCGAATCTAGGTGCAGACATTTTCCCTGTACTTGTTCAAAAATGCTTTTTATCGCCAAGTATCGGTCATACGAAACTTCGTGCCACATCACAACCTTACCTGTAAGATTTCGAATTTGTATTCCTCTGACCCGTTGTTTCAAACGTTCTTTGTGCAAAGTGTCATTTGAACAAATCGCTTCAATTAAATATGGCTTTGCTCTCGAATGGATAGCTACGTCTTGCCACATATCGCGTATAGCTTGCTTTGGTGTAACTCCATCCATGATCACTGAATAGCCTCTACTTAAATAGTAATCTGCGATGCTAGCGATGGTTAATAAGTTCGCCTTCCACCAAGTAAAAATCATCTCCGTCTCTGATGGAATCGTTAGCGATGATGATAACTCCAAGCTAGGTATCCATATCAGAGGTCTTATCAATGAGTTGTACTTAGATGATTTAAAGAAGAAAACAATGAGAGGTCTTGAAGGACAAAAACTAAGAGGCTATAGTACTGGCGAAAGCGTCTATGGCTATAAATCATGCCCTGTTGGCGAGCTGCGATTAAATAAGAAAGGACAACCTAAATACGAGGGTATGATTCATAAAATCCAAGAAGAAGAGGAGTGTATCGTAAAAAGGATCTATAAGAATTTCATAGAAGAGAAAAGCCTCAATGGAATTATGAAAGAACTAAATGAATCTGGAACCCCAACCAAAAAAATCAAAAAGGCGGCTGGTCTCTTTCCACTATAAGCCGCATCCTCAAAAATGAAAAATACACTGGCCAATGGATCTGGAGAAAATACAAAAATGTACGAGATCCTATTTCTGGAAGGATGAAAAAACTCGATAGAGCTAAACATGAGCAAATTGCCTTTTTCAGAGAAGAGCTTGTCATTATTGACAAAGAAACATGGGAAAAAGCACAAAATCGTTGGAAAGATCTAGATGGGTCTTCTCCTATGAATCAACACTTAGAACAAACAAAGAACCCATTTAAAAGCTATGTACACACAAGTCCCAATCATCTTCTAGCAGGACTTCTTAAATGCAAATGCTGCGGAGGGGCTATGGTGCAAATCAGTGGTAAAGGCGGAGGCTATTATGGCTGTTACAACAACAAACGAAAAACCTGCACGAATAAACTTCTTGTTCCTAGAAAGAGAGTAGAACATCTTATCTTGCAAGATTTACAACATAAATTCCTAACAGCTGAAAATCTCAAGTATGTTTATGAAAATTTAGAAAAAGAAATAGCTAAATCCCTAAATGAAGTTCCGGAAGAGCTCAAGCAAAAGAAGCATCAACATGAAAAAGTCCAAGCAGAGCTACAAAACCTTTTAAACTTCATTAAAGCGGGAAATTTTT